>NZ_AOHQ01000130.1:0-211806 GCF_000416385.1 Mycobacterium sp. VKM Ac-1816D | reverse complement strand
ACACCAGAAGCACCCGAGCCGGCACACCTGCGATCCCACACCCGACGCACCATGACCGACCTACCGGCGGCGGCGTGACTGCGTCCACCGCATAGAGGTCCACGAAGCACCTTGACAACTACACAGAGAACCGGGTCCGAGGAACGAGCGATCCAGCGGTAACTGGCCTTCCCAAGCCACGCGGGGCCGTCCGCAGCTACCTCCTGTGCGGATCACTCGTCACGGCAGGGCTCGATTCACGTGAGCCTCGGCGTTCAGGGACCAACCGGGTAATGGCTGGTGATCGCGATGCGGTTCCACCCGTTCATGACCACCACCAGCCAGGTGACCGCGGCGATCTGCTGCTCGGTCAGGGCCGCCTCGATATCGACCAGGGCGGGAGCGGCACGGTGCTCGTCACCTATTCGCGTGACACGCTCGGCAAGCATCAACGCCGCCTGCTCCTGTTCGGTGAAGTACTGCGACTCCCACCACGCGGGCAAGACGGCGAGTCGATCGCTGCTCTCGCCGGCAGCCAGCGCGTCGCGTGTATGCATCCGGAGACAGAAAGCACAGCCATTGATTTGCGACACCCGTATCTTGACCAGCTCGGCCAGCTGCACGGGAAGTTCTGCCTGCTCAATGGCAGCCTTGACCTGAGCGTCCAGCGCCGCGAAGGTCTTGTACGGTTCGGCGAACTGCTTGCTGATGTTCACGTGCGGGAGCATGTGTCCTCTTTCCGGTCGTTCGTGATCGTCCCCAAATAGACGAAATGACCGGGCGTTATGTGACACCGTGAATCGTCGGCGAGGCTGCCCGATCATCAACAGTCACTTTGTTAACATCGCGCCGTGCAATTCTCGCGGCGGGACGCGCTGCGCTACGCCGCGGCTACAACAGCACTGGCCGGGCTCGGTGCCGCATCCACTGGGACACCCACGGCAGCCGCCGCAGCACCCACCCTCATCGACTTCGCCATGCGTCAGATCCCTGCTGCTGACATCCGTGCGGCGGGTCATGCCGGCGTCATCAACTACGTGTCGACCTCGCGGCCTGGTTCCTCATTCGGGGCCAAGCCGATCACGCTGCCCTATGCCCAGTCACTCACCGCGGCCGGCCTGGTCATCGTCAGTAACTTCCAGTACGGGAAGCCCGGCGGGACCGCTCCATCGGACTTCACGCGAGGATTCGCAGGCGGGGTCGCGGACGCCCGTACCGCATGGCAACTCCACACCGCCGCAGGCGGGGGGCAGACCGCACCGGTGTACTTCAGTGTCGACGACGACATCGATCGCGAAACCTGGGACACAGTGGCACTGCAATGGTTCCGGGGAATCAACTCCGTCATCGGGCCCATGCGCACCGGCATCTACGCCGGTATCCGGCCGTGCGAGTGGGCCATCACCAGCGGTGTGGTCGGACGCTCGAGCACACCCGGCAAGGCCTGGGTATGGCAGACCCGGTCCTGGTCGGGCGGTCAGATCCACCCCGCCGCCGTGTTGTACCAACGGATCATCGACACGGCGTCCAATCCCGGACCGGTGGTCGGGGGCATCCGCGTCGACGTCAACGATGTGCTGGCGTCAGACGTCGGGCAGTGGAATCTGCACCCCTGAGGGGCTCAGACCAACCCGAGCTTGCCGGCAAGATCCAACACCGCTTCGGCCCGCGCACGAGTGGGGCCGACGCTGCCGTCATATGGCCCGGTGGGTGAATCCAGCCGTGCCAGCGTCCGCCGCGCCTCGTCGATGTCCAGCGTCGACGGGCTGAGCAGACCGTTGATCGTCTCGGCGTGCCCGGGATCCAGGCACAGCCGTGCGGTCATGCCCGCAGCCTTGGCCACCTCGGTCTCGCGGGCCAGGTGACGTGCCTGGTCGCGCAGGGTCGGGCCGTCGATCGGTGCGGGCAACCGTGCGGCGCGACTGGCGATGACCAACCGGGCGCGCGGATAGGCCAACACCGACGGATCAGCACTCATACCGGTGTCTCGGCGGAAGTCGCCGAGCCCGAACGCCATTCGATAGCAACCCGGTGTCCGTGCGATCTCGGATGCCGCCTCGATGCCGAGCGCCGATTCGACCAGAGCCACCACCGGGGTACCGGCGGGAAGCCGCGCAGCGGTGGCGGCGATATCGTCTCCGGACTCCACTTTGGCCAGCATCACACCGCGAAGCCCCGGAGCGTGGGCCACCGCGTCCAGATCGGTCGCCCATGCGGATGTCGACACGCTGTTGATCCGGACCCATGCTTTCCCATCGTTCAGCCAATCGGCGACCGCGGCACGCCCGGCCGCCTTCTGCTGATCCGGTAGTCCGTCTTCGATGTCGAGCACCACGACATCCGACAGCCCGGCGACCGCAGCGTCGAAGGCCGCGCCGCCGTCGGGCAGCCCGGGCTGCAGCAGCCAGGTCCGGGCCAGCGACCAATGCGGCTTCCGGTGTCGTTCGGTTGTCTGCGCTGATGCGGTCACGCATTGACCTTCCGCTCGGGGTGTACTTCCATCGTCTCGCCCCCAAACCGTATCGCCCACATTAAGCACATAATGTTCACTCCCGATTGCCCGGGCTGCCATCCCCCGACGTGCAGCCGGAACAAGCCCGAGGCACGGGCTGTTGACCGCCAAGAGATCCACCGACACCTGGAGGTCACATGCGCTTCGGCATCATCGGAGCGGGACACATCGGCGGCACACTGACCCGCCGGCTGCGAGAACTCGGGCACGAGGTGCGCGTTTCCAACTCGCGTGCACCAGAGACACTCGCCGAACTGGCCGCCGAAACCGGTGCGATCCCGGTATGGGCCCGCGACGCCGCGACCGATGCGGATCTGGTCATCCTGAGCATTCCGCAGAAGAACGTTCCCGATCTGGCCGACGGTATCGTCGACGCCCGCAAACCCGGCGCTCCGGTGATCGAGACCAATAACTACTACCCGCAGCAACGCGACGGGGAGATAGCCGCAATCGAGGACGGCCAGGTCGAGAGCGCCTGGGTCGCCGAGCAGATCGGGGCACCTGTGTTCAAGGTGTTCAACGGCATCTTCTGGAAGCACCTGCTGGAACGGGGAACCCCGAGCGGGACGGCCAACCGCATCGCCCTCCCGGTCGCCGGCGAGGATGGCGATGGCCGCGAGCTGGTGCACCGGATCGTCGACGAACTCGGATTCGACCCGGTCGACGCGGGCCCGATCTCAGAGTCGTGGCGTCAGCAACCAGGCACACCGGTGTACGGCAAGGACTTCGACGTCGCCGCCACCCGCACGGCGCTGGCGGAGGCAACGCCGGTGCGGACCGCCGAGTGGAGCGCCCGCACGACGTAGCCGGCTGCTCGCGGGGAAGCGCGCGTTGCGTTTGCTGGCCTTGTCCGGCCGCTGACCGCATGGTCTGATGAACACGACGCCATCAGCAAACTCCCCCGAATGACTGGAGCGCCGTGTAATGACCAATGTCGGCGCGGCAGCGCATATCGGAAGAATCGGCGGCTTGGCCGCGGCACTCGGAATCGGAGCCGCGATACTCTGCGGCGCCGGAGCTGCAGCGGCCGCACCGAGCGAATCGCCCAACAGTTCGGCCGACGCCGCAACGCCCAGCGATCCGGCACCCACGTCAGCAAAGGACGCCTCCTCCCCCGACGCGCAGGCGCGCCCTACCGTGACGAGCACGGAGCCGTTTGCGCCGAGAAAGACGCGTTCGGCGAGGTCGAACACGCGCAGCGAGGAAGAAACAGCAGCAGCACGAGAACCAGAAGAGCGTGCCGACACGACCGAACTGGTCACGCCGGAACCCAAGGATTGGGACGAACGCGAACCCGAGCCCGTGATCTCGACACCGACACCGGCCATCGACATCACCGCGGCCGTGGCCGACGAACACATCGCATCCGAGGACCGGGACGAGCACGAACCGACGACGCCCGTCGACACGCCGTTGTCCTGGACGATGGCTGCCGCTGCCAGCAGAAGCACCCTGGCGCCGACACCCCCGCCCGCGGCGGCGACACCTCTGGCCGCACCGCCGATCGACCCGGTCACACATGCACCGGTGATCGCGACGCCGCGAACCCCGCTGCTCGAACCGCTGCAGTATCTACCGATCATCGGCCCGCTGTTCGTCACCCCGATCGTCGCGTTCGTCAACCAGATACCTGTGGTCAGCGACCTGTTGCACCCGATCCTCGGCTATCCCCTGCAGTGGGGCTCGCCACCGGGTACCCCGCGACCGCGCGATGTCATGATCACCTCGTTCGACGGCACGCAGATCTATGTCCACTTCATGCCCGCGGCCGGCCTGCAGCGTGGCGAGAAGGCCGCAACGATCCTGCAGGGTCCCGGTCTGCTATTGCCGGGGGCCACCAATCTCACGCCGACCCTGCTCGACGGCATCATCGCCGACACTTCGGGCCTGGTGTACACCGGCACACTGCGCACCGCCGGCTACAACGTCGTCACCTGGGATCCTCGCGGTGAACACCACTCCGGCGGGCGGCTCGAACAGGATTCACCGGACTTCGACGCCAAGGACGTCTCGGCGATCATCAGCTGGATTGCCACCCAGCCGGAGGCCCGACTCGATCCGGGCGTACTCGATCCACGCATCGGGATGACCGGCGCCTCCTATGGAGGTGGCATCCAATTGGTCAGCGCCGCAACCGATCCCCGCATCGACGCCATCGTTCCGGCGATCGCCTGGAACACCCTGAACACCGCGCAATACAAGAATGGCGCGTTCAAGAGCAGCTGGGCGACCATCCTGACCGCCGGGATCACCCTCTTCACCCGACCGAATCCGGCGATCCTGCCCGCCACGATCTACGGGGTCCTGACCGGCCGCCAGACCACCGCCGAGCAGGAACGCCTGGCGCAACTCGGCCCGGGCGGCCCGCGAGATCTCGTCGGCAAGATCACCGCGCCGACACTGTTGATCCAGGGCACCGTAGACACGCTGTTCTCGTTGCAGGAAGCCGACACCACGGCGGCCGCCCTGATAGCCAATGGTGTTCCCACGAAGGTGATCTGGTTCTGCGGCGGCCACGGCCTGTGCGGTAACCTCTTCGGCCCCACCGACGGTGTCCTGATCCAACGCGCCACGCTCGCGTGGCTGGATCGCTATGTCAACGGCAACACCGCCACGGTGACCGGTCCACAGTTCGAATTCGTCGACCAGCGTTGGCAGTTCTACGCATCGGACCGCTACCCGATCACCACCGACAGCCCGGTCGTGGCCACCGGATCGGGCGGCCAGTTGCCGCTGATCCCGTTCTTCGGGGGCTCGGGACCACTGTGGGGGGTGCTGCCCTTCGCCGCGTCGAAGGCATTCAACGCACTGAATCTCACTACCTCACCGGCCGAGACGACCACCCACGTCGTGGGCGCACCACAGCTGACCGTGAACTACAGCGGCACCGGTGGCGCCCGGCACGTCTACGCCCAACTCGTCGACGACTCCACCGGCCAGGTGCTCGGCAACCAGATCACACCGATTCCGGTCACCCTGGACGGACAGCCGCGCGAGATCACCATCGCGCTGGAACCGGTCGCCCACACCCTTCGGCCGGGCCAGACGGTGACACTGCAGCTGGTCGCATCGTCGACGACCTACGCCACCCTCACATCCTTCGGTTCACTGCAGGTGACCGGCATGCGGCTGAGTCTGCCGACCGCGGACCCGACCACCATCACCCCGATCGCCATCTGACATCCGAGCCGCGATGCGTAGTGTTCGACTATGGCCGGCGGCTGCGCACCCGAATCGATCCCAGCGAACTGATGCGGATGGACGTTCTGATCGTGGGCGCCGGTCCCGCGGGGGTCGCTCTCGCCGGCGCGTGCGCCCGCCTGGGCCTGGACACCGGCCTGCTGGACCCGGCGCCGGACCGGCCGTGGACGGCCACCTACGGGATGTGGAGCCGGGAACTTCCCGCCTGCCTACCGGCATCCGTGGTCGCGGCCAGTGCCGCCGGCCGTGCCATCGCTCGTACCGAACACCGGTTGGGCTGGGAGTACGCGGTGCTGGATGTGCCTGCGCTGCAGGCACATCTGACCGGCCGGCTCGGTGCGGTGCGGTGGCACCGCGGCCGCGCGATCGGCAGCCCCACCCCCGGAGTGGTCGACCTGGCCGATGGCTCCCGGTTGCACGCCGCGGTGGTCGTCGATGCCGGCGGCCAACGGCGGCCGCTCGACCCGGCCACGCCACCGTCGACGGCGGCCGCAGCTCAGACCGCGTACGGCGTGGTCGTCGACGCGGACGAGGCGACGACGCTGGCAGCACCCGGGGAGGCGTTGTTCATGGACTGGCGCGCCGACCATGGTGAGCGCGGCTGGCCCACGTTTCTCTACGCGGTGCCGCTGGGCGCCGGGCGGATCCTGCTGGAGGAGACCTCGCTGGCGCGGCGGCCCGGTCTGTCCATGACCACGCTGCGCCGCCGGTTGCATGCCCGGCTGGCCCGGCACGGCATCTCGGTGCCCGAGGATGCGCCGACGGAGAAGGTGTCCTTTCCGCTCGATCAACCGCGGCACCGCACCGCGGGTGTTCTCGGGTTCGGGGCGGCGGCACCGTTGGTCCACCCGGCGACGGGTTTCAGCGTGGCATCCGCGTTGCGGCTCGCCCCACGCGTGGCGGATGCGCTGGCGACGAACCTGCCGCGGGGTCAGGGGGCCGCGTTGGCGGCGGCCCATGGGATCGTCTGGCCGCGGTCGGCGCGGGCGATCCACCGTTTTCGGCGGATCGGTCTGGAGGCGCTCCTGCGCATGCCCGCCGACGAGGTGCCCGACTTCTTCGACACCTTCTTCTCGCTGCCCCCGGCACACCGCTGGACATATCTGACGTCTCGCGATGACGTAATGGCTACCGCCGTGGCGATGGCTCACCTGTTCCGGATCGCGAACCCGCGATTACGCGGTCACCTGGTCGGTTCGGCGGTTCGGCGACCGGTCAGCGCCGTGTCACCGTGAGGTGCACGTGGTCGAAGTGGCCGTATCCGGATGCCTGCGGACCCGCGGGCGTGTAGTACGTACCTCGCCAGATCACATCCTGGAGGCCGAACCGCCCGGCGTTGGCCAGCGCATAGGCCATGATCTGGTCCCCGAGTGCGATGCCCTCGGGGCTGCCGGCGTTGGGGATCATGATGTCGATGGCGAGCCCGCTGGGATGCCAGGGCTTGGAGTCCGGGCGCACCCCACCGATCTCGGATATCTGCGGGAACTGCTGGCTGACGGACCGCGCGGCCAGGATCGCATTCGGCTGCAGACCCGCCTCGTTGGCTACGCCGACCGGTAGCGCGGCGGCCTCCGGGATGTCGACGCGTGCGGCGGCCAGCGAGGGCTGGCCGGGCATCGCCACGATCGCCGGGTCGTCAGGCGCCGGAGCGGCGGGCGGCGGCGCACTGTCGACGATCGCCTGCTGCTGCGGCGTCAACGCCGCGTACTGTGCTTCGGCGGCGGCGAGCTGGCGCAACAACTCGCTCAGTGCGGTCTGCAGGTCGGCACGAACCGCTGCGGACTGCTCGGCGGCCGCGCGTGCCGCAGAGGCGGAGGCCTCTGACGTCCGGGCTGCCACAGCGGCCTGCTCCCGGACCGCCCGCAGATCAGCCATCCGGTCCGCCGAATGGGTGGCGACCGCCTGCTGCAGGGACATGTTGTCGATCAGCTGCTGTGGCGATGACGCGGTCATCAGCGACTGAAGCTGACCGGTGCGCCCGCTGGTGTACGTCATCGCCGCGACCCGGTCGGCGGCGGCCTGCACGGGTGCCAGCCGGGCGTGGGCGGCGGCGAGAATCTCGGCGTCGGCGCGTTGCCGGGCATCCGCGGCAACCTGCTCGGCAAGCTTGGTGTCGGCATCGCGCTGGGCGGCGGTCACGGCTTCGCGGGTCTTCAGGGCCTGGCTGGAGAGTTCTTCGAGCTTGGCCAGAGCGTCGGCGGCGGGGTCGGCGTTCACCACACCGACCGAGCTCACCGAAAGGGCCGAGAATCCCGTGACCAGAGCCGCGGCCACCGACATGGACACGGTTCGCCACAGTTTTCTACGCACCCGGGTGATACGGATTGTCACGGTCCTTCGATTGCGCGGACCGAATCCTGGCCCAGCTTGCACGTCCTCCGACAGGCTACGAACTGCCGTTGCCGATGTCCACCCGACCGCCGGGCTCAGGTCTTGGCGGCCAGCTGCTGGATGGTCTCGATCTCGCTGGCACGGAAGGCACGACCGTCGGGATGGACCAGGTCATGCATCCATTTCTCCGGCACCTCGTCGTAGGGCTCGTCCCACGAATCCCACGGGTAATAGGTCTGCGTGCGGCCGGCCACCAGGCCCCAGTTGTAGGCGCCGACGCCACGCCGCTTGGCGATCGGCAAGATGCCTTCGACGGTGCTGCCGTCCTCGCGGGCCAGGTACTCGGTGCACAGGATCGGCCGGCCCAGCGGTTCGAGCTCGTCGATCTTTTCCTCGAAGGTCGACGGCTCTGCGTAGCTGTGGAAGGAGATGATGTCGGAGTTGTCCAGCTGGGTGGCCACGATGCCGGACGGCTTGCGCCACGACCCGCGCCACACCCCGCTGGTCAGAGGTTGGCTCGGGTTCACCGCCCGCGCCCATCCGAACACCTGCGGGAGCAACTCGCCGACCACCTTCAGCTTGTCGCCGCGTTCGACCGCCTTGTACTGGCTTGCCGGACTGTCCGGTTCGTTCCACAGATCCCAGCCGAGCACCCTGTTGTCGGCACCGAACGCGCCGATGACCCCGGTGACGTAGTCGCGCAGCACAGGCCGGTACCGCGGGTTGTCGATCAAGTCGGCGCCGGGGCCTTGCACCCACCGGGAGTTGTGCACACCGGGCCTCGGTGCGGGCTGCGGACCGAGCTTGGGGTGCGGATCCCAGCAGGAGTCGAACAACACGAACAGGGGCTTGATGCCCTGCCCGGCGGCGATGTCGACGAACTGGGAGACCCGGCGCAGAAATCCGGCGCGGTCCTGAGCCCACAGCTGGTCGTGCAGGAACACCCGGACGGTGTTGAACCCGATGGTGCGGGCAACCTGTAGTTCACCGCTGATGCGGCGCGGGTCGTAAGTTCCGGCCTGCCACATCTCGATCTGGTTGGTCGCCGTGGCCGGGATGTAGTTCGCGCCCACCAGCCACCCCTGCTGGCGGTACCAGGCATTCGCGCGCTCGGGGGTCCACCGGGTGTTCTCGGCCGCCGCGACGGGTGCCCGACCGATCAACGTGCCCGCGGCCGCCACCGCGGACAATTGCAGCAGGGTTCGGCGGTGCACCTGAAGAATCTAGGGCGCCGCGGCCGCGCGCGGCCAGCGCAGAACCACACTGCAACCTCGACGGTGGCAAACCGTTATCTGCGCACCGGAGCGGAGGTGCAACCGCACGAATTGCGGTGGTGGAACGTCGTCGGCACCCGGATGTGCCGTGGGGGTTCCTCCGACCCGCGGATACGGGCCAGCAGCAGTTCGACCGCCGTGACACCGATCGTCTCGACGTCCTGGGCGGCGGCGGTCAGCCGCGGTTCGAACAGGTCCGACCACTCGAAATCGTCGTAGCAGACGAAGGCCACGTCCTGCGGTATGGACAATCCGAGCCCGCGGATCGCCTTCAAGGTGCCGATGGTCATCGCATTGTTGAGCGATACCAGCGCAGTCGGCCGGTCGGCGCGCGACATCAGCGCCCGGACTTCCCGTTCGGCGACGTCAGTACTGGATTCCCCGTCGACCACCAGCGTGGGGTCGACGGCGATACCGCGGCCGGCCAGTGCCGCACAGTGGCCGTCGAATCGTTCGATGGTCGACGAGATCCCGGCCAGCCCGCGCACGACCGCGATCCGGCGATGCCCGAGATCGAGCAGATGGTCGGTCAATCCCTTCGCCGAGCCGAAGTTCTCCGGGACGATACGGTCGAACCCGACATCCTCGCCGCGGTCGATGAGCACCATCGGGGTCTGGGAGCGAGTGATCTCGGGCAGGGTGGTCCGCTCCGAACCCGCCGCCGGAGCGACGATCATCCCGTCGACCTGGCGGTCCAGCAGCGAACCCGTGACGCGCTGCTCGGAGGACACGTCGTCGTGGGAATCACCGACGATCAACACATAGCCGGCGTCGGACAGGGCGCGCTCCACGGCATGGACGAGGCTGCCGAAATACGGGTTGGTCAGTGCCGAGATCGACAGTCCGACGGTATGCGTGCGGCCGGCCGCCAACGATCGAGCCACGCCGTTGCGGCGGTAGCCGACCTCCTCGATGGCGGCCTCAACCCGCAGTCGGGTGGCGGCATTGACGTTGCGAGTGCCGTTGAGCACATGGGACACCGTGGAGGCGGAGACGCCGGCCAGTCGGGCGACATCGCCCATCGTGGTCATCGGACCCGCACGATACGGTCGGCCCGGCCGGCCGTCGACTCGATGAGTCGGGCATTACGCTCGTCGGAACCCAGCGCCCAGAACTGGGCTTCCTGCAGCGACTTACCGTACACCTGGTGTCGTCGCACCAGTCGTTCGTGACGGATATCGGTGTCGGGGGCCAGGAACCACACCTGGTCGATATGAGATCGCGCGACCGGCCAGGTATCGCATTCCAGCAGTAGGTAATTGCCCTCGGTCACGACCAGGGGAACGGTCGGCGCCACCGGGATGGATGAGCCTATCGACTCCTCGATCTCCCGCCGGAACCGTGGCGCGTAGACCACGGGGTCATCGACACGTTGGGTCCGCAGCGCGGCCATCAGCCGCGAGTACCCACCGTCATCGAACGTGTCGTGGGCACCCTTGCGGTCCAGGCGTCCCAGTTCGATGAGGACCTCGTTGGCCAGGTGGAAACCGTCCATGGGCACCAGCACCGCAACTTCGGGTCCGAGCGCGGTGACGAGCTGTTCGGCGAGCGTGGACTTTCCGGCACCGGGCGCGCCCGTCAGACCGAGAATGCGTCGTTCGCCGGCAACGACCAGCGCCGCGGCTGCATCGACCAATTGATCCAGCGTCGCGTCCTGGACATCCTGCTCGGGGTTCACCGCTCCTGCTTCCGGATGAGGTCTTCTGGCAATAGGTCCAACCACGCCCGTGGCCCGACTATCGAACACCGTAGTGCCGCCACGCGCGCCGCGTTGTCGAGGTGTTGTTCGAGGTCACCCGACCCGGCACGGTAGTAGGAGTACGCGCCGTGGAAGGCGTCGCCGGCGCCGAGGGTGTCGACGGCGGTGACCGCGGGAACCGCCACCGATCCGGACCGCCCCGCCGACCACCACCGGATCGGGTCACCGCCGTGTGTGGTCACCACGGTTTTCACCCCGTGTGCGCGCAACGCCGTCGCGGTGGATGCCGAAGTCTCGGTGTCGGGCACCCGGAAGTCGTTGGAGCACACCATGTCGGTGACGTGCGGGATGAGATCGGCCATCACCGGCTTCCACCTGCCGGCATCGGCGACCAGTGTCGTCCCGTGTGCCGTTGCGCGCTCGGCGGCGGCCACCGCCAGGCGTGGGTGATGCCCGTCGACCAGGACCACGTCGGCGTCGGCGATCAGGTCGCCGAGACCGTCGGGTGCCCGAACATCGGAACGCACGGCATCAAGGGAGACGACCGACCGCTCGCCGGTGGACTCCAGCACCGAGACCGCCGATATGGGTACCGGCCGGCGCTCACCTTCGGAGCTGTCGACGATCCGGACTCCGTGGGCCGTCAGATCGGCGCGCACCAGGTCGGCGACGGGATCGACTCCCAGGGCGGTCACCAGGACGGCACGGCCGCCGAGCGCGGCGAACGTGACGGCGGCATTGGCCGCCGGTCCACCCGCGGCGACGAACTGGTCACGCGCGGTGACCTTTTCGTTGGCCGCGGGTGGTTTCACGATGCGATGGATCACATCCAACGTGGCCAAACCGACGAAGACCCCGACCGGGGCCCTCTCAGCGAGCGGCGCGTTCCTCATCGGTCGGCTCCTCCGCACCGGTCATCAGTGCGACCACCTCGGACATGGAACGCTTCTTCGGATCGACCACTCCGGCACGCTTCCCGAGGCGGTGGATGTGAATCCGGTCGGCGACCTCGAACACGTGCGGCATGTCATGGCTGATGAGCACGACCGGGATGCCGCGGTCGCGGATCGACCGGATCAGATCGATCACCTGCCCGGATTCCCTGACACCGAGCGCGGCGGTCGGCTCGTCCATGATGATCACGCCGCGACCGAAGGCGGCCGCACGGGCCACCGCGACGCCTTGGCGCTGGCCGCCGGAGAGCGTTTCGACGGCCTGGTTCACCGACTTGATCCCGATCTTCAGGTCCGCCAGATGTTGTGCGGCATCGCGTCGCATCACGGGCATGTCGAGTCGGCGGAACACCCGGCCGGCAAGGCCTTTTCGACGCACCTCGCGACCCAGGTACAGGTTCGAGGCGATGTCGAGGGCCGAGACCACCGCAAGGTCCTGGTAGACGGTTTCGATGCCGGCCGCCCTGGCGTCCCTGGTGTTCTTGAACGACACCGGTGTGCCGTTCATCAGGATCTGGCCCGAATCCGGAATGACGGCGCCGGCAAGGGCTTTGATCAAGCTGGACTTACCCGCGCCGTTGTCACCGATGACGGCCAGGACCTCGCCGGCGCGCAACGCGAAGTCGGCACCGTTGATCGCGGTCACGCTGCCGTACTTCTTGACCAGGCCGCGTGCCTCGAGCACGGGTATGTCGCTCATTGTGATCTCCTGCGCGCGAACTGATCCACCGCCACCGCGACGATCACGAGGATGCCGGTGGCGATGTTCTGATAGAGGTTGTCGACGCCGGCCTGGGTCAGCCCGTTGCGCAGCACGCCGACGATCAGCGTGCCGACCAATGTCCCACCCACACCGCCGCGCCCACCGAACAGGCTGGTGCCGCCGATCACCACCGCGGTGATCGATTCCAGATTGGCGTTCTGATACGCGTTGGGATCGGCGTTGGGGATCCGGCCGAGCGCGGCCCAAGCGGCGATGGCCGCGATCACGCCGGTGGTGATGTAGACCGAAACCAGCACGCGCCCGGACTTGATCCCGGACAGATCGGCGGCCTGGCGGTTTCCACCGACGGCGTAAACGTGTTTACCCCAAGCGGTTTGACTCAGGGCGTACCAAACCACCAGGTACACCAGCAGCATGGCCACCACGCCGTAGGTGGTCGAGAACGACCCCAGCCGGAACGAGGTGCCCAGAAAGGTCAGCGGTCCTTGTTCGACGCGGTAGGTTTCCGACCCGGCCAGCAGCCGCGTCGCCGCCTGGATCGCGGTGAAGGTTCCCAGTGTCACGATGAACGGAGGCAGCCTCAGCATCGTGACCAGTCCGCCGTTGATCGCGCCGAAGAGGACACAGACCAGCAGCGTCGAACCCAGGGCCACGAAAGGCCCGTTGGCGCCGGCACTCTGGGCCAGCACGATGCTGCCGAAGACGGCGATCGCCCCGATCGACAGGTCGATACCCGAGGTGAGGATGATCAGCGTCTGCCCGACCGCCAGGATGCCCACGACCACCGACTGCTGCAGGATCAGGGACACGTTCTGCGGATTAAGGAACGAGTCGGTGACCGAGCTGAAGATGACGATCGCCAAGACGAGCGCCACCAGGGGGCCGAGCAGGGGTTCACGCAGAATCTGATCGGAGCTCAACCGTCTGACAGGTGATGACGCGTTGGTTGCCGGAGCGTCGGTGCTCATGGGCTACGTCAGCCCCAGCAGTTCTGTTCGCCCCAGGCGCTGTCCTTGGAGTCGAGCCCGGGAACCGGCTTGTCGGTGATCAGCTCGGATCCGGTGTCGTTGAATCCGCTCGGTTTGGTGCCGTCCTTGGCGAACTTCACCACGGCCTGCACGCCTTGTTCTGCCATCTTGGCCGGGAACTGCATGACCGTCGCGCCGATCTTGCCGGATTTCACGTCGGCGACGCCCGTGCAGCTTCCGTCGATCGAGCCGATGGTGATCTGGTCGGCCCGTCCGGCCGACTGGATGGCCTGGTAGGCACCCGCGGCGGCAGGTTCGTTGATGGTGTAGAGCGCGTTGATACCGGGAGCGCGCTGCAGGATGTTCTCCATCGCGGTCTGCGCCTTGGTCTGATCGCCGTTGGTGTTCTCTTGGCCGACGATCTCCGGGGACCCCTCGGTGATGCCGAAGCCCTCCAGGAATCCGTCGTGCCGGAAGGTGTCGACCGTGCCACCGGGTGTGCCGTCGAGCATCACGACCTGGGGCGGTGCGTCACCGAGGGCGGCCCGCACCCATTTGCCCTGGCTGACCCCGGCCGCGAGGTTGTCGGTGGCGAAGGTGGCGTCCACCGCGTCCTCGGGGTCGGTTGCCGTGTCCAGAGCGATGACGACGACACCGGCGTCCCGCGCTTTCTTGATGGCGTCGAGGACACCGGTGGACGAGTTGGGGGTGATCAGGATGCCCTTGACGCCCTGGCCGACCATGTTCTCGATGGCTGCGACCTGGCCTTCGTTATCGCCGTCGAAGGCACCGGCGAGCGCCACCAACTGGGCTCCGTCCTTCTCGGCCTGTGCCTGCGCCGCCTCGCGAAGCTTCACGAAAAACGGGTTGGAGTCGGTCTTGGTGATCAGGCCGACCTTGATGCTGCCCGAGTCCGATCCCCCGCAGGCTGTCATACCGAGGACCAGCGATCCGGCCATCAGGATCATCCCGACGGCGTGTGTGCTGCGCTTACCGATCATGTGGACTCCTTTGTCCTGTGTGACGCAGGTCGCGTCAGGCGTGACTGGCAGCGTAGAGTCACGCAAGCGCTTGCGCATGCGCTTTCGCAAAATCGGTTCGCCGACCGCCGGTGTGCTCAGCGGTCGACCGCGTCCCGGCGCTCTTCGCTGTCGGCCTGCCAGCGCACGCTGGTCACCGACGGCTCCATACTCAGCCTGCTCACGGCCGATTCCATCTGCCGATCGTCGCGCTGATCGCTGGCCAACTCCGCACGGACCTCGACGCCACCACCGTCGATGTTGGTGCTGGCGATGGACTGCAGTCGGAAATCGGTGCGCGTCAGCGCCTGCACGATCAGCGCCCGGATATGTGCCTCGTGCTCGTCGCGTGTGGTCGCCACGAAGAGATAGTTGGTGGGATGCTCATCACCGGTATCCGGCCGCCGGTCCACGGCGCGGCCCAGGTAGCGCAACGCAACGTTCACGGTGACGACGACGCCAGTGCCCGCCGCGGCGACAGTGAACAGACCGGCGCCACACAGCGCTCCCACAGCCGCCGAACACCACAGCGTGGCCGCCGTGTTCAGGCCGCGCACGGTCAACCCGTCCCGGAGGATGACACCGGCTCCCAGAAAACCGATGCCCGAAACGATCTGGGCCGCCACCCGGGTCGGGTCGGGCGTCCCCGAATCGCCGACGAAGCCGTGTGCGGACAGCAATACGAACAGCGTGGATCCCACCGCCACCAGGGCGTTGGTCCGTAGGCCCGCCATCCGGGCTCGATATTGACGTTCCAGGCCGATCAACGTGCCGAGTCCCACACCGGCACCCAGCCGCAGCAGCATCTCCACAGTCGTCATCGCCGGACTCCTTTCGCATGGTGTCACCCGTCATGGCAGCGGCACGGCAGGGACGGGATCAAATGGCGCGCTTCACGCGCGATTGAACGCGGCGATCCTTGGTGTTGGTTGTGGAGCGCCGCGGGATGGTTCCGGCAACCAGGGCCGGGAAATCAGATCAGCGGTCGGTGAACCGGAGGGAAACCGCGAGGGCGACGTCGGCGCCCGGACGAATACTGCCACTTGGCATCAGGCCACACACCTCGCTTCCGTCTCGACTGGCACCTGTCGTGCCTGGACCATTAGGACCCCGGTCGTGGAAAAAGTCAATCGATATCCGGGCCCGTTGAGATGAGGATCACGAGACCGATCTTCACGGCGCGACGAAACAGTAGACCCGCGCCGGGTCGGTGTAGGAGACCACCCGGGCAGCGGCCGGACACCCGACCGCTTCGCTGGCACCGTCGACACGACGCACCACCCGAATGCTGGCTCCCGGTTCTGTGCAATTGGCCGGGGTGACGGTTCCGCTGACGGCGTAGCAGTGGTTTTCACGCAGGTTCAGCATGAAGCAATGGGTGCGCACCTCGTTGGTGAGCGCCGGATAGATGGGGCTGCGCCGCAGTCCATCAGGACAGGTGGCCGTGCCGTCGCCCTTGGACACCAGCTCCATCGTCGCATCCGAACGTCGGCAGTCGACTGGTTCGGAGTTCATCCGACCCTGGTCGTAGGCCTGCGCCGTGATGCATTGGCCTACAGCGACATTACCCGTCGACTGGACACGGCCGGAGGACACCAGGGCCGAGAAGACATGTGCGGCACCGAGCACCAGCAGCACCACACCGACGACGATGGGAACGGTTCCCTTGCCCGAAGGTCGTGACGGACGCGGCGGTAGGTCTTCTGGTAGTCCGTCGAACTCGTCATAGGGATCGGTGGCCGTGTCATCACCGCCTGAAGACGTATCCGGGGCCAACAGTCGATCGTCGTCGCTGCTGTTCCACCGGTTGAAGGCACGCCGTCGAACCAACCCGACGACCAGCAACAACGTCCCGACCGTCGGCAGTATCAGCGCGAAAGCCGCCTGCCCGAGGCGGTAGGACCACAGCCCGTCCGCCAGCACATCCATCGACACAGATCCCCCCACAGTGCTCTGTCCTGCGTAGCGTAACCGCTACACCGGCGAACGCGGGCAGGGATTTCCGGTAGCCGGCGAACAGGTCACTTCACGTCGGCGTCGGCGGCCTCGTATTGCTGGTAGCGGCGCAACTCGGTGCGCACCGCCTCGTCGAGCGCCCGGTCCAGACTGGCGTGTGCCGATCGGCGGGCCACTCGTCGCATGGCATCGACAAGATCTGCCGCCCAGGACAATTCGGTGTCATCGGACGGGTACCAGCCGGCTCCGCGCTGCCGGACCACCTCGCTGTGACCCGCTCCCGCGAGCTCGCGGGCAGCCTCGTCGAGGTGGGCGTCGACGGTGGCGGTGGTCTGCAGGATCGTCGCCAGCGGCATTCCCCGCGCGATCAGTGTCGCGAAATCCTCTATGACGCGCTGATCCCGGACGAGGAACCGATCCGCTTCCTCGGTCTCCTCGATGATCCGGTCGGACAACAACCGGTCGAGTGTGTTCGCGTCGAGGGCACCGAGTCGGCTCTCCAGCTCGGCGCGGGTCACGGTGACAGTGACCGGACGCGACCACGGCTCGGTGACCAGCTCGCCGAGATCTGTCAGGTCGAGCACCTGCGCCAGATCCTGGCCCCGTTGCAGGCCGGTGAGGAACCTCAGGATGTGTTTGACCGTGAAACCCTCACCGAGCAAACGGATGATCGCCTCGAGCTGGCGCAGATGTCTGTCGGTGTAGATGGCCACCCGGCCGCGACGGTGCGGGCGCGGGAGCAGACCACTTTCCTGGTACACCCGGACGTTGCGAGCGGTCGTCCCGGCGCGGCGAGCCAGATCGTCTATCCGGTATTCGGTCACCGGCGAATCTTATGCGCCGACCAGTTCGTCCACCGTGATGCGATAGTCGTGCAAGTCGAGGTTCTTGAGTTGATTGACGTACTGCGTCGCGAACCCGGGATACATCGTCGCGTTGAAGCCGTCCTCGGTCAGATACCAACTCTGGCATCCGGAATTCCAGGTGGTCGATTGCAGCCGGCGCTGGATGTCTGCGTTATAGCGATCCTGAGCGTCGGCGCGCACGTCCAACGCCTTCCAGCCGAAGCGCAGCAGGGTTCCGATGGCCTTGGTGATGTAGTCGATCTGCGCCTCCATGTACACCAGCGCCGAGCTGTGCCCCGGTCCGGAATTCGGCCCGAAGGTGAAGTACAGGTTGGGGTAACCGGACACCGCCACGCTGCGGTAGGCGTACGCCCCCGAACTCCATTCCGCGGCCAGTTCACGCCCGCCCGATCCGATGACCGGAAACGGCGTCCCGGCTTTCGACACGTCGAAACCGGTGGCGAAGACGATGGCGTCGAACTGGTGCTCGATACCTTCCACGGTACGAATCCCGCGCGGTGACAGCCGCGCGATCGGCCAGGTCACCAGTTTGCAGTTGTCGGCCTGCAACGCCGGGTAGTAGTCACTGGACATCAGCAACCGCTTGCATCCCGCGGAGAAGTCGGGCTTGAGCTGCCGACGCAGCCACGAATCCTTCACCTGCATGCGTAGATTGGCCAGGCTGAGCGCTTCCACGATGCGGGTCAACGGGGTGTCCCACACGACACCGAGGGCCACCGACTCGTGTCCCCAGAACCACGCCGACCGCGCCAGTTTCTCGGTCAGCGGCACCGAGCGGTAGAGGCGCCTGGCCCAGTCCCCGGTCTCGGTGTTGACCCGCGGCAGCACCCAACCGGGTGTGCGCTGGAAAACCTTGACCGAGGCCGCCACCTTGACCAGTTCGGGGATGATCTGCACCGCACTGGCCCCGGTACCGACGACGGCGACCTTCTTGCCGGCGAAGTCGTAGTCGTGATCCCAACGGGCACTGTGGATCTTCTTGCCCGCATAGGTCTCGATACCCGGTATGTCCGGCAGACTGGCGTTGGCCAGCGGGCCGGGCGCCATCACGATCGAGCGCGCCCGGGTGGGTTCCCGGTCGCGGAATCGGATCGTCCAGGTGCCATCGGCGTCGTCGTACTCCAGCGCGCTCACCTCGTGACCGAACTGGATACGGGGCCGCAGATCGCAGGTATCGACCATCCGGTTGATGTACTGCAGGATCTCGGCGCTACCCGAGTAGGTGTGCGACCAGTCAGGGTTGGGAGCGAAACTGTAGGAGTACAACCGCGAGGGGATGTCGCAGGCCGCGCCGGGATAGGTGTTGTCCCGCCATGTTCCGCCGATATCAGTGCCGCGTTCGTAGATGACGAAATCGGTGATGCCCTCGTCTTGGAGCCGGATGGCCGCACCGATCCCGGCGAATCCTGCTCCGATGATCGCGACGCCGCGGACGTCCGCGCTCATGCGACGGGCTCGTAGGTCAGCTCGTCCGACCAGGTCGGGGTGTAGCGCACCAACGGCATCGGAATGACCCCGGTCACCTTCACCAATGAGTCCGCCAGCCAGTGATACTTCGAGCTTCGGTCGATCACCTTCTTGCTGTGCCAGCTGATGAACCGGTACATCGGAACACGATTCACGTACTCGCTGCGCTCACCGACGCTGCGGAACCGCCGCATCGCCTGGTACAACCGCTCCTCGTTGACTCCCATCGCGACGATGTTGTCGCGCATCTTGTTCAGCAGCGGGAAGTAGCTCAACGTGCCGATGACCAGGGCCGGATTCATCCAACTGCCCACGAACTCCACCGCCAGCTTGCGCAGGTCCGCGTGACCCAGGATGTCCATCACTTCGAAATCGACTGCCAGGTGGCGGGATTCATCGGAGTTGATGCGCTTGAACACCTCTTGGGCCACCGGGTCCTTGACCTCGTCGGTGATGAACTTGATCAGCGCGCCGTCGAGGGCGACTTCGAGCATCGGGATGACGGTGCCCAGGATGGACAGCGACATCCCGTCGGAGAACTTGTCCAACCAGGTGATGACCAGCTGCACGTTCACGCTCGGAGGCGGGATCTCGTCGTTGTCGAGCATGCCCCAACGGCGCATGAGTGCGAGCTCGGCGTTGGCGTGCTTCTGCTCCTCGGCGTGGAAATGCTCGTAGATGCTCTTCAGGGTCGGGGTCGGCGCCTTCTTGGCCAGCGCCGCGAAGCCTCGTGCACCGACGTTCTCGATCCACATCAGATCGGTCATGAAGGGTTTGAGCTTGGTCCAGAGCTCTTCGTCTATGAGCTCGGCTCCCGGTGCATCCCAGTCGATATCGACCAAGGACCACTGCTTGTCCTTGATCATCTGCAGCATCTTGTCCAGATCCATTGCCATGGTCGTTCCTTTCAGTTGGACGGGAGGAGCCGGCCGAGCAATCCGGCGCCATGCGCGTAGAGGGCGGGCACGTGACGCTTCAGATGCCATACGACCTTGGCGTCCAGCTGGGGCACCACATAGAGATTGCCGCGATCGTGTGCGTCGAGGGTGCGAGTGGCCACGCCCTCGGCGGAGACGCCGGTCCAGCGAGCCAGCTGTTGACTCAGGTTCATCGACCCGGGGGTGATCCGCCCGTCGGTGAACACATTGGTTTTGACGAAAGTGGGGCAGAGCACCGTCACCGCGATGTCGGTGCCGCTGAGTTCGGCTGCCAACGTCTCCGACAGCGACAGCACGCCGGCCTTGGAGACGTTGTAGGCCGCCATCGAGGGCGCTGCGGCGAACCCCGCGGCCGAGGCCACGTTGATGATGCCGCCTCTGCCGGCGCGACGCAGGATCGGAGTGAACACCTCACAGCCGTAGATCACGCCCCACAGGTTGATCCCCAAGGCCCAGTCCCAATCGTCGAACCCGATATCGCCGACCGGCTTTCCGCCGATTCCCACGCCCGCGTTGTTGATGACGCAGGTGGGAGCACCGCCGAAGATGTCCTCGGCCTGTTTGGCCAACTGTTCGATGGCACTGCGATCGGATACGTCGCACTGCACGGCATGTCCGGTGCCGCTTCCCAGGCTGTCGATGAGGGTGACCGTCTCCGCGGCCCGGTCGAGGTCGATATCGGCGCAGATGACCTCGCCGCCACGCCGCGCGAGCTCCAGGGCGAAGGCGCGTCCGATACCGCTGCCCGCGCCGGTGACCACGGCCTTGGCGTCGGCAGTGCGCCTCGGCCGACCGAAAAGGTTGCCTATCAAGAGGTCTCCTGGAGTTGCTCGTCGAATCGGCCCCCGACCAATCGACTGGTCGCCATAGCGAGGTCCGTCACACTCCAAAGACCATCACCAAATGTGCCATTTGTCAATGTCGCCTTTTATCAGTGGCACATTTGTTACAGGTGGATCGCGCCACGAAGCTGGCGACACAGCGAACCTGCGCCCCAGCCGGCCGACTACCAGGTAACCGTGACGGTGGTGTATCCGACGACCGGGACCGTCGGAATGTTGCTTGCCCAGTTCTGGGGCGTTCCTCCGCATCCCACATGCAAGATGAACTTGGACGCTCCGTTGGTCGAGTACGAGAAGTTGCTACTCGTACCGTTAGGAGTCAACGCTGCCCAACCGGATTGGCCACCGCCGATCGCCTCGACCCACATTCCCACCGGTCGCGACAGCGCACCGTTGGAGTAATACTTGCACGTGGCGGTTCCGTTCACCACCGTCGCCGCCTGTGCAGCCGGAGCGCTGGCTATGGCAGCCAGGAGCGCGAGAACTCCGACGCTGGAGGTCATTTCGGATCGCTTCATGTATTCCTCCCCGGGACTGCAACCATCAATAGGTTGGTCCGATATTGCTGATGTCGCCGCGCGACAGGTGCCCCGGGAACGCTAGGACGTCACCTGAGTAAGCCGCTATAGGCCGTTTGTGCGACATGACGGACCCGCACGCTCGTACGGCACGGTGGCTACCAGGGCAACGCGCCCTCTCGGCCGACGAAAGTGCCCCCGGTCAACTGTCCGGCGGCAGCACGCACGATCGGTTCGGCTCCCTGTGCGGCGGTCAACGGGGCCTGATCACGGTTGATGGGTGAGAAATCGGTCTGCACGAAGCCGGGGTCGACCGACACCGCGCGGATGCCTGATGCGCCCAGCGCTTTGTCCAGCGTGATGGTGATGCTGTTGAGCGCAGCCTTCGAGGCCTGGTACGCCGGGACGACCAGGTTCTCGGGTGCGGCCGCAGACTGCAGCGCGAGCGAGCCCATGAAGGACGAGACGTTGACGATGCGGGCATCCGAACTCGCGCGCAACAGCGGCAGGAACGTCTCGATCATGTACAGCACGCCCAGGACGTTGGTGTCGATGGTGATGCGCGCGGCATCCGAGTGGACAAAGCCGGTAGCCGACGGGTGCGTCCACTCTCCCGCGACACCGGCGTTGTTCACCAGGACGTCGAGACGGTCGTGCCGACTCCGCACCCGCTCCATCAGGTGCCGCACACTTTCCGGCGATGTCACGTCGAGGACCTCCGGTTCGACGCGGATACCGCGTCGCTCCAGTTCCTCGGTGGCCGCCGCCAGCGTCGCTGCCGTGCGACCGGTGATGATCACGGTGGCGCCGAGAAGTCCGAGTGCGGAGGCGGTTTCGAACCCGATGCCTCGGGAGCCGCCGGTGATCAGAACGATGTCGGTCATGATGCCCTTTCTGAGTGCAATCCGCCGACGACGCTATGTCCGCCACCCAGAAGCCGCTGGCGGATTTGCGACGTAGCACTCAGCGTTCCGCGGGCGCACTCCTGTCCAAGTTCCGCTCATAACGCACCTCGTGCACCAGATCAGTGCCGATGTCATCGGTTCGCTCCGTACCGTTGAAGCGCCATCCCGCGGACTCGTAGAAGCGGCGGGCCCGCACATTGCCCGAAAGAACCCATAGCCCTGCCTTTTCGCACCCCTGCTGGGCCAGTTGGGCGCAGCCTGCGGTCAGTAACCGGCGGCCGACTCCTTGTCCCCATCTCGAAGGATCCACATAGAGCGCCCAGATTTCGCCGGCGCCCGCGAGATCGGCGTCTCTGTTCAGCCCGGTGGTGACATGGCCATAGACGGTATGGCCGTCGGTGGCGATTTGGGTGAAGGGGCCCTCGGGGGCCATCTGCTCGAAGCCGTAGCGCCTGGCCCTGTCCTCGGCGCGAAGCGCGTCGAGATGATTCTGGGAGATCAAGCCTCGGTAGCCCACCTGCCATGCGCGCACATGCGCCTCGGCCACACCCATCGCGTCGCGTGCCGTCGCGGGCCTGATCTCTACCACCGCCGCCTCCCCATAGTGAACGGGGACATCATCTCAGTCGAACATGGTTGGGCCAAAGCATTTTCTACGGCGGGGACACGTGCCTTTCCATCACCCCTACCAATGCCAGGCGCTGCCACCCACGTTGCTTATGGTGCGCTGCAGCACCTCGATGGTGGTGGCGTAATCCTCGTCGGATATCCCCTGGCGGCGCTCGTCATTGAGTTCCTTCTGCACCGCAGCGGCGGCGTCAAACTGCTTCAGGCCTGGTTCCGTCAGGCAGATGAGATCTCCCGCTCGACTGAGCCACCCCTTGTCGACACCGGTCGCTATCGCTCGCACGATGCTCTCGTCGGACTCGTTGGGGCCGACGACCGACACGAGTTCAGCCTCGCTCATACCGCGCGAGTGCGTCGACAACTGATGCAGTACCCACCACTCCGGTTGGCTTACACCGAGTTCGGACAGCCAGGCCGCGAGTTCGCGCCCGGATGGCTTCTCCAGCACGAACCGACCAGAAACCAATGGGTTGTAGCGCTGCGGGTTGCATTTCTCGTGTCATGAGTCGACGTTAAAACCTCAACTTTTGTTGATGTCAAGGCGCCGGATCAAAGGGTCGCCATGCTTCAGGCGATTTTTCGATCAACTGATCTATTTTCAGATCATCTCTTCAAAAGGGCGAGCTTTCGCCCTACGTTCGGAGCATGCCGACCACCCCGGTGAATACGGAATCCTTCATTCGTTCCGCGCGGCGTGCCCAGATAGTCGCCGCCGCCATCGACGTCATCGCCGAGGTTGGGTACGCACAGGCATCCATCCGCAAGATCGCCGACCGGGTCGGTATCGCAATGAGCGCGGTGCTCTATCACTTCGGCACGAAGGACAAACTCGTCGAGGCGATCATCGAGCACATGTACCGCACCATGCTGAACTCGGTCGCCCCGGCGGTAGCTGGTCAGCACACCGCATCGACCAAGCTGGACGCGTATATCCGTTCCAGCATCGGCTATTTCGCCGAGCATCGTGTGGCGTTGAAGGCGCTGGCCTCCCTCGGCACCACCTACGTACCGGCCGACGGACGGCGCTTCGAAGAACTCGGACTGGACAAGGACCTCGCCGATAGACTCGTCACACTCGACCCCACTGCCATATTGGACACCGGGCGGCGAGAAGGCGAGTTCGCCGACTTTCCTGTCACTTCCACAGCGATCGCGTTACGCGGGGCGGTCAACGGTGTCGTGGAGCCGATGCTGCACGACCCGGATTTCGATGCATCCCGTTACGCCGAAGATCTGATCGACGTGTTCGGCCGCATCGTCGGCAGGGTACGTTGAGCACCATCGCGACCGCGGCGGTCGGCAGCCGTGGCGACGTCGCGCCGTTGACCGGTCTCGGTGGGGCATTACGGCGTGCTGGTCACCGTGTCGTCATCGCTGCTTACACGCCCTTCGCTGAGTTGGTCAGCACGTCCGGGTGCGAATTCCGAGATGTGCATTCGGATTTCACCCCTGGGGTGGATGTCGCCGACGTCCGCTCGAAAGAGGTAGCTGCGGCGATGTTCAGCCCCGGTGGGCAACGTGACACCGGTCAGCTCATCCTGGACGCTCTTGCCGACGTTCCCGCCGAACTACTGGTCATCCCGCCGCTGGCCGAACTGGCCGGGCACCCGCTGGCCGAAGCTCGCGGCATTCCGTCGATCGGTGTTCGTCTGCAGCCTCTTTCCCCAACCGGCGACCACCCACCCAGCCTGCTGGGCGCCTGGTCCGCAGGGAAACTCGGCAACCGGGCTGCCGGCACTGCCGGCACTTGGGCAATCGATCGACTCTACGGCGGTGTCGTCGCGGACTTCCGTCGCCGGCTCGGACTACCAGCCATCTCGACGCGGACACTTCGTCGTCGACGAACCCTCGCAGAATGGCCCATTCTGCATGGCTATTCGCCCGTAGTCGCTCCGCGTCCGGCCGACTGGCGACCCGGTTTACAGGTGACCGGTTACTGGTGGCCACCCCAGCAGCGAGACTGGCAACCATCTCCTGAGCTCGCTGATTTCTTGGCCGCCGGTCGGCCACCGGTCTTCTTCGGGCTGGGCAGTACCGTGGTCACCCGAGCACGCGCCGAGCAACTCCGTGAGATCATCGCGGCAGGTCTGCGCAAGGCAGGGGTTCGTGGCCTTGTCCAATCCGGGTGGGCAGGCCTCGACATCAGCGGCGCAGACGTCCTGACCATCGGGGAGGCACCGCACGAATGGCTGTTCCCCCAGATGGCCGCAGTCGCCCACCACTGCGGGGCCGGCACCACGGCCGCAGCCCTACGCGCGGGGCGGCCGAGCATTCCGATGCCGGGGCCGGTCGGCGATCAACCGTTCTGGGCCAAACGGCTTCAAGCTCTCGGCGCTGCAACAAAAATCCTCCCGCAACGCTCGCTGACAGCCGACCAGCTCGCCGCCGCCATCACCGCCACCCTCGATGACGACGCGACGAGTCAAGAGGCGCACGCGCTCGCGGCGCGTATCGGCGAGGAGGACGGCGCCACCGTGGCAGTCGCAACTATCGAGAGAGTCCTCGCCTCACCACGTTGATCAACGGACAACCGCGAAGCGAGCGAAGCAAGGCGCCAATATCATCCGGACCCGCCGCCGGGATCACATGCATGAAGGTGCGTACTCACCAGTCCTGCCGCATCGTTCTCACGAAAACCGCTATCGCCTTGCCTATCTCATCTGCGCTGTCTTCCTGCAGAAAGTGTGAACCTGGAACCGTGATCTCAGTTTGGTTCGGCCAGCTGCGGACGATGTCGAGGATGCGCTTTTTACTCTGGACCACTCCGGGATCGGCACGGACGAACAACTTCGGTATCTCACTTTCGGCCAGCCAGCCGCCGAAGTCCTCGACGATCTTGACCACATCGGCGGGTTCACCGGCGATCGGGACATCCCGCGGCCACGACAGCGTCGGTCGTCGATCCTCCCCGGGCGCGGAGAACGGCCGGCGGTAGTGATCCATCTCCTCCTCACTGAGGGAGCGCATCACGATCGACGGCAGCACGGTCTCGATGAAGACGTTGTCCTTCAACACCATCGCCTCACCCTGTGGGGACCGGAAGCCCCGGAACATCTCGGCAACCTCGTCAGGGAAATCGTCCCACTCCATCGGCACCGAGACGGTTTCCATATGCACGATGCCGGCGACCCGGTCGCGGTGGTGGTTGGCCCAATCGAATCCCAGCGCGCCACCCCAGTCGTGGAGTACAAGCGTGACCCGGTCACCGAAATCGAGCGAGTCCCACAACGCGAACAGATAGTCGCGGTTCTCGTGATAGTGGTAGCTGGCATGCCCAGATTGGTCCAGCTTGTCCGAGGCACCCATCCCGATCAGATCGCACGCGACAAGACGGCCCAGCCCTTCGACGTGGGGCATCACGTTGCGCCACAGGTACGACGAGCTCGGATTGCCGTGTTGGAACACGATGGCGTCGCCGTGCCCCTCGTCGATGTATGCCATTCGCGTGCCGTTGATGTCGCGATAGTGCAATCGGCCGTACGGTGTTGTCCCGAGCATCAGACACCGCCTTTCAATCCATCACGCTGTGCGACCAAGGATTGACAGGAGGCCATCAGTTCGGCGACGTACTCCTTGATGTGGTGGATCGCTTCCTGGGTAGCTGTCCGTGGCGATCCGCCGTCGAACGGCGGGGCAGGATCGTATTCGAGAAGCAGTTGCGCATAGCGCGCTGTGTCTTCGTCGAAAAGTTCGGCAAGGAGCAGCAATCCGAAGTCGATCCCGGCTGTCACGCCGCCTCCGGTGATGCGGTTGCGGTCGATGACGACGCGCTCCGAGGAAGGGATAGCCCCGAAGAAGTTCAGCGCATCCAGCATCGACCAGTGTGTCGTCGCTCGATACCCATCCAGCAGTCCGGCAGCCCCCAGCACCAGCGACCCGGTGCAAACCGACGTGACGTAGCGGGCTCGGGGTCCTCGAGAGGCAAGGAAATCGATGATGTGCGGATCGCGCATGGCATCGGCCGTTCCGCTGCCGCCAGGGACGAAGACGACGTCGTAGTAGTCGGCAGCGTCCGAGAGCATCTCCGTCGCGCGGAACGGCGCGCCGCTGTCGGAACGGAATTCTTCGGTGGTCGAGCCGAGCAGATGCACATCAGTGTGTTGGCGCAGCGTTTCGTACGGCCCGATGAGATCCAGCATCGTCAGACCCGGGAACGGGATCATCGCGACGGTTGGTCGCCAATTCATCTGCGGTAGAAGGCCGGTCATAAGGCATCGTTGTCCCTTCAGAGTGGAAGACAACTCGACGGTAACTTCCGCCGACAGTGGACGACATTGGCTGAACGGCCAATGCCCGCCGGGATATTGCCCTCACACCCACTGGGGTGTCGGGTGGCAAGATTCCGGCGAAAGATGTCCGCGACGCCACTCATCACCCCGACCGAGCGAACCTAGGGTGACGCTATGAGATACGTTGCGGCCGCCCATTCCAAGCGACAGCCGACGACACGTGCGGCTCGTCCGGTCTGGCATGATTCAGGCGGCACGGACGGATTTTGCCACGCTGGGGGCTACGCTGCCAGCATGCGTAAAGTGGCAGTCTTGGCAGTCCACGACGTCATCGCGTTCGACGTGGGCATTCCCGTCGAGGTCTTCGGACGGGTTCGGTTCGCCGACGGTGCGAACGGATACCGCGTCCAGGTATGCGGCACCGAGCCGGTGGTATCCGCCGGCCCGCTGCACATCGCCACCGACCACGGCCTGGAGGCGCTCGCCGATGCAGACATCATCATCGTGCCCGGCCGAGAGGACGTCGAGACGCAGACCCCTGCCGCGGTGGTCACAGCCCTGCGCGCTGCTTACTCCGCCGGGGCCACCATCGCCTCGATCTGCACAGGTGCATTCACCCTCGCCGACGCTGGTCTGCTCGACGGAAAGCGCGCGACCACGCACTGGGCCGCCGCAGACCTGTTCCGAGCAACGCATCCTGCTGTTGATCTGGATCCCGATGTTCTCTATGTCGACGAAGGGCGAATCCTGACTTCGGCAGGCGCTTCGGCAGGGGTGGACCTCTGCCTGTACATGGTGCGGCGTGACCATGGCGCCGCTATTGCCGCCACGGCCGCGAAGTTCGCGGTGGCGCCGCTTCACCGCAGCGGCGGTCAGGCGCAGTTCATCGTCCGCAATCAGCTGCCTGTCAGCATGATCGGCGAACAGACCCAACTGAATGGAGTACTCACCTGGATCGAGCAGAATGCCCACCGCGAACTGACCTTGGCCGATATCGCCGCATACGCAGCGACAAGCATCCGGACACTCAACCGACGTTTCCAGACCGAAACCGGCCAGACGCCCATGCAGTGGGTCACCGGTGTGCGCATCCGGCACGCACAGGAGCTTCTCGAGGGGACGTCGCACAGCATAGAGCGGATCGGGCGCGAAGTGGGGTTCGCGTCGGCGGCCAACTTCCGTGAACAGTTCCGCAGGCTCAGTGGCGTCGCGCCACAGACTTACCGAAATACGTTCAAAGAGCGTGCCTCCGACACCGACCAATTGCCGGGCTCATCACTGGCGACCGCGTGAGTTTGGGCGGACACAGTCGCTCAGCAGCGGGCGCCGATCACCGTCGACCTCGGTAACCGGCCCGCCCGGGAATGCCCGCTGAGTTGATCACCTTCAACGAGCACGTCGAAGGCGAGGGTGAGTCTCATCGGTTTGGTGACGCTCTGCCGCCACCGCACTCGCTGGCCATTTCCCTCGTCGACAACGGCAATGTCGGTGCAGGGCACTGTCTCGTGTTTTCCGGCGGCGACGCCGGTCAGCCCACTTACGTCGTCGCGGTCGAAGTGGTAGACGACGTGCAGAGATCCGACCGGCGTCTTGATGCTGACATCCCAGTGCCCGACGATGCTCATCTCACACCACCTGGGGTGCGCGGCCGGTATTGGTCCACACCGTGCCGCGGCTCTCGTAGGCGAACATCGCCTCAACGGCCAAAGAGATCCGTGGACCAAAGCTGCGCTGCAGGAGGTAGAGCGCGAGATCCAGGCCCGATGTGACTCCGCCGGCCGAGATCAGGTTGCCGTCGTCGACCACGCGGGCCGCGATCGGAATCGCACCCGCGGCCTCGAGCACATCCACTCCGAGGTGGTGGGTGTTGGCGTGTCTGCCCTCGATCACGCCCGCCATCGCCAATGCCAAGGACCCACCGCAGACTGTCGCCACCGTGATATCGGGATTCGCCATCGCCTGTTGGATCATCGGGATCGCGGCGGTTTCCCCGAACCTCGCGAGCAGGACCGGGATGGTGTCGACCTCGTCCGGATCTCCTTCCACGGGCCCGACAGCGCCCGGGACCACGATGTAACCCGGCTTGGTCGGATCAAGCCGGGCCGTTGCCATGAGTGACAGCCCAAGGCTGCCGCTGACGACTACTCGGGCGCCCTCGGCAGAAACCAGCTCGACGTCCAGTTCACCACCGAGGAGTTGGCTGCCGAAGGCCAGCACTTCGAAGGGTGCGATCACGTCAAGAGGGTCGAAGCCGTCGAACAACACAATCTGCGCATGCATGCGGCCATGTTCGTCGATGCATGGCGTTCGCCCCAGTAGCCAGATGGACACATATCGCCGGAATCTCGCCAGCCGACCCTCCTCGCCACTCGTTGTCCAGATCCCGGCGGTAATTGGCTATCCAGCCAGTGGCGGCTCCCTGGTGGGATCGGCACAGTGACGTCATGGTCACCCGAAATTCGGCCGAGGCAGCCGCCTCCAGCCAGGTCACTCAGTGGAACCTTCCCGACTCTGCCATCTGCACAGCGGCTTTCACCCTCGCCGAGGATGTGTCTCCCGAGTTCCTGCACAATCACTGCGTCCGGAGCTATCTGTTCGGACGCGAACTCGCGGCCGCTCAGGGGTTACGGGGCGGGATCGACTATGACGAGGAGACGGTGTTCCTCGCCTCGATCCTGCACGACCTCGGCATCACCGCCTACGGACGCGGTGGCCAGCGGTTCGAGGTCGACGGCGCAGACGCAGCCGCACGTTTCCTGCGTCATCGGGGTTTCGACGAAAGCCGCACGAGAGTCGTGTGGCAATCGATCGCTCTGCACACAAGTGTCGGCCTGGGGCATCGATTCGGCACCGAACACGCGGTGTGCCACGGTGGAATCGACATGGATGTTGTTGGCACGCAACGGGAACTACTGTCGCCCGGTTTCGCGGACCGCGTACATGGTGCGTGGCCACGCCACAATCTTGGATTCGCCATCGCTGAAGCGATCGGTCGCGACACGCAGGCAAATCCGCTCAAGGCCCCGCCCTTCTCCTTCCCGGTGCATGTGCACGAAGTGGTCAACGATGCACCCTCCGTCGGTTTTGCGGCGCTGGTCGCCCGTTCAGGCTGGGGCGATTCACTCCCGACCGAGTCCAGCAACTGAACGCTCGTCACAGCGTGGGTTAGCGGACGGGCAACGCGGGGTACCTGTCAACGACCACGTCGACGTGCGGAGGAGGGCGTGATGGGGTCGAGTGCTCCAAGCCGACAGCGCTCGTCAGTTGGCGGACCAGTACGCCGTCGCGACAAGACTTTCACCGTGCTGCTGATCGGCAAGGACGGCACCGAGAAGTTGCGCGCCGACACGGTGCCGAACCTTCAGACGGTGTATGCAGTGATCGACGGGATGCCCATGCGCGGTCGGGAGATGAGTGGGAACAACAGTGAGTGCTGACATCGGGTACCAATCATCCAGCTGGAAGATCCGCCGAGCTTCCGCCTTGTTGATCGGTACCTGCACGACGCTTTCGCTCGTCGCATGTGGCGGGGCGGTGCAGGCAGAGGAAACGGTGCTCTCAAAGGCTCCCGAAACAACGGACGTCGTCATCGCCGATCTCGGTGTCGCCGGCGAGGCCGAGGAGTGGACGACCATGAACGATCCGGTCATGGGTGGACGGTCGACTTCCGAGGTCGCGTTCGACGATGGTGGCCTGAGGTTTTCGGGAAACATCTCACTGGACAACAACGGTGGGTTCGCCTCGACGCGTGGACCACTGGACCCCGACATCGGCCGCAAGGCCGCGGGCGCACGGTCTTTGGGAGTGCGCGCCGAGGGCGACGGGAAGACCTACTTATTGAAGGTGCGTGACAGCGACCAGCCGTGGTCGTATGTTCAGCGCTTCGCCACCGAAGCGGGCGCCGTACGAACCTACGCGTTGCCTGTCGACCGTTTCGAACCCGTAGGCATGCGCATGGATCCCGCGCCCGATGCACCTGAGACCCTAGATCCGTCGACCATCGACCAGGTCGCGGTCTACATACTGGACAAGCAGCAGGGCCCCTTCCAGATCATCATCGACAGAATCTCCGCCACGATCTGAACAAGTGCCCGATCAGGTCTCGGGCTGCGGTGCATGCGGAAACGGCGCAGGACCATTGATAGGGCAATGCACGTCCTGTTCGATGTGGATGCGTTCACCCGCACCCGATCCGGTGCGTCTCGGCCGGATCCCGACGGCGGCGAGAGCTGACGCCCCCAACAGCAGGGATGCGGCGATCACCATGGTGGTGCAGAACCCGGCTCCGAATGCGGCGGGATCGGCGTAATCCGCGCCTCCTACACCGGCGAAGGCTGGTATCACGGCCACAGCCAGAAGTCCTCCGGCACGAGCCACCGCGTTGTTGACTCCCGAGGCCGCCCCGGCCAAGCGGTCCGGGGCGGCGTCGAGGACTGCGGCTGTCAGTGGCGCCACCACCAGCGCCAGGCCGGCACCGAATACCAGAGCAGCGGGAAGGACATCGGCAACCCATGATGCCTGTGTACCGATACGTAGCATCAGCAGCAGTCCCGCCGCCGACAGCAGGGGACCCAGCGTCATCGGTATCCGTGGTCCGATCCGGCCGGCAAGCGCACCGGCGCGTGCCGAGAAGACCAGGAGAACTGCCGTGACCGGGAGCAGCGCAGCTCCCGCTTCGATCGGGCTGAACCCCGCAACCGTCTGCAGCTGCAGTACCAGGATCAGGAAGACCACCCCCAAGGCACCGTAAATCATCAGCGTTATTGCATTGGCCACCCGAAAAATATTGTTGCTGAACAGTTCTGGCGGAACCAACGGATGCGGGGAACGTCGCTCGATCACAACGAACAGGGCCAGTGCCAGCATCCCAGTACCGACCGCGACCAGGCCGGTCGCAGAGACATCATTCCCGCCGAGGCTGGTCAGTCCGAAAGTCAAGGCTCCCAGACCCAGGACGGCCAGGATCGTGCCGGCGATGTCCAGGCCCGGTGGTGAGTCTGCGTCGCGACTCTCGGGGACCCGCAGCACCGTCAGTATGACCAGCGCGGCGGCCAGCGGCAGATTGATGAGAAACACTGCTCGCCAATTCCACTCGACGAGGAATCCCCCGAGGAATGGTCCCACCGCTCCTGCCAACCCGCCCAGCCCCGACCACGCCCCGATCGCGGCGGAACGGTCGCCGGCGCGGAACGATGCCGAGAGCAGTGCCAAACTGCCGGGCGTGAGCAGGGCGCCGCCGATGCCTTGGAGGGCGCGCGCGGCGACCAGTGCTTCGATGTTCGGCGCCAAGCCGCAGGCGGTCGAGGCCACCGCGAACCACACCACCCCGATCAGGAAGACACGCCTACGCCCGAAGTGGTCGCCGAGTGAACCGCCCAACAGGATGAAGGAGGCCAAGGTCAGCGTGTAGGCGTTGACGACCCATTGCAGACCGCCGAAGCCCGCGTTCAGGTCTGCACCGATATGCGGCAGCGCCACGTTGACCACCGTGCCGTCGATCATCACGATGGCAGATCCGAGGACCGTCGCGAGCAGCACCCACCGGCCCGCGGCAGTCTTCAGCCGCAATCCGCCGGAATCCGCCATGTCACGCCCCCTCCTACGCGTCGGCGCCCGCAAGGCTGCCTGCCATGCGGAACATTGATGTGAATCGTTAGAACACCACACGTCGACAACCCTCATCCCACGAAACTGGTGCCCGAGTGCCGCTTTTGCGCGTGCGACGATGGGAGGGAGACGAGGGGGCAGAAGTTGTCGGTGACGGTGTCGACGGTGCAGGCGTCGCGGCCTGAGCAGTTGGTCGCTTCCGCCGCCGACCTCGGCGCCAAGATCGCGGCTCTCGATACGACGATGACCGCGCAACGCCAGGCACTGGCGCAGCTGAGGTCCTCGTGGCAGGGCCAGGCGGCTTCGGCGGCGATCATCAAAGCCGAGCAGAACCTCAATCGCCAAGAAGAACTGCGCGCCCGGCTCTGCGCGCTGCAGCAAGCACTCCACGCCGGCGGCACGCAGTTGGGCTTCACCCGCACCGGGCTGCTCGCCACCGTCACGATGCTGCGTGCAGCGGGCTGGCAGGTCGCCGATGACGGTACCGCCACCGCGCCTCCGCTACCCCCGATCCTGCGGCTGATGGCGCCGGCGTGGACCGCCGTCCTGCAGAAGATGCTCGCGGTGTTCGCCCAGATCGACGCTCAGACGGCCGCCGCCATCCAGGCCGCCATCGGTGGCCCGGTGCCCCAGACTCCGCCGGGAACCCTCGGCGATCCACGCCGGCTGCCGGCACCGGGGACCAGCCCAGAGGACGTCAAGAAGTGGTGGGATTCGCTGAGCCAGTTCGAGAAGAGCCAGCTGATCGCCGACCATTCTGCCGAGCTCGGCAATCTCAACGGAATCCCGGCCGAGGTGCGCGATCAGGTGAACCGGGCTGTACTCGCAGACGATGTGGCTCGGGTGACCGACGCGGCCGACCAACATGGCGTGTCCACCGACGACGTGTTGGCCAACCCCGGCAACTATGGGCTGACCTCCGCGGACGCCACCCGCTACAACAATGCCGTGCAGACCCAGAAGGGGTTGAACAAAACCGCCGACCCCGAGGACGCCAACCGGCCGACGATGCTCTGGGCTTACGATCCACTGGCATTCCATGGCGAGGGCAAGGCCGCCATCGCCATCGGCAATCCGGACAAGGCCCAGAACACCGCGGTGGTCGTGCCCGGCACCGGCAGCAGCGTGAAAGCAGGTTGGTTGGAGGGCGACAACGCCACCAACCTGTATGACCAGATGATCGCCGCCGATCCCAACGAGCCCACCTCGGTCATCGCCTGGATGGGCTATGACACACCCGACAGCCCCACCGACCCTGCCATCGCCACCCCGACCCTGGCCCGCGCCGGGGGTGATCTGCTGGCCGCCGACGTCAACGGCCTGGCCGCCACCCATGAAGGCGTGCCCGCCAATCTCACCGTCATCGGGCACTCCTACGGGTCCACCACGGTGGCCGATGCGTTCGCCGGTAGCGGCATGAAAGCCGACAACGCGGTGCTGATCGGCAGCCCAGGAACCGACCTGGCCAACAGCGCGTCAGATTTCCATCTGCCTGAGGGCGGCAAGGTATACGTCGGCGCCGCCTCCACCGATCCGGTCAGCTGGATCGGCCAGGCCGGCCCGATCCCCGACATCATCAACCGCGAGCTTCACTACCCGCTGGGATTGGAGGCCGGCTTGGGCCGAGATCCTGCCGGCGACGGCTACGGTTCGGTGCGCTTCGATGCCGAGGCGGTGGGACGCGACGGTTTGTCCTTCGACGATCACTCGAAGTACTACCAGGTCGGCAGCGAATCCCTGCGCGCGATGACCGATATCGCCACCGGTGACGGCAGCACCCTCGGTGACAACGGATTGTTGGCCGAGGGGCGACGTCAACCGCATATCGGATTGCCCGACAAGATTGATCTGCCGGGACTGCCCCCGATCGACCTGCCGGACTGGGACACTCGAGTACCCGGCCTACCCGCACTCAATGATCCCGAAGGGGACCGTCCACGAGGATCGATCACCAATGACCATGGCTACTGAGATCGCCGGTCCCGTTCGACGGATGGCGACCGCCGGCATCGTTGCCCTGTCTGTATTGCTGTTGGGAGGATGTGCTGACATGAGTTCACCTTCGGATGCCTCCGGTGAGCTGGACGGCCCCGCACTGAGCGATGACCAGATACGCGCGCAGGTGGTTGACCCCGCCCGTGAGATCGTGCGTGCCGCGCGGCTGCAAAGTGTCAGCGGATCTTTCAAATTCGGCTCGTGCAACGACCAGAACGAGCCGCCGTTCCGCGGTATCGCCGGTTTTCGCTTCGCCGTTCCCGCCGGCACGCCGCCGGATACCTACCTGGCGCAGGTCGAGGCGACGATGATCGACCAGGGCTGGACTCCCGGGCCACCGCCGGGCGCGATGCCGCACGGCCGGGTGGTCCACCAGGGCAAGATCATGGCGATCCTGACCGAACATCAAGGCGGTGGACGAGTCCAGGTGCTCGGCGAATGCCGGAGTACGACCGATCAGGTGAAAGCCGGTGGCATGCAGCCGGTCTCGATCACCGACGAGCTGACATCATAGAGTCGCCCAAGACGTTGTCGACATCGGTGCACTCGATGACTGACGATCAGGTGCGGACGGCCACGCGACGTGTGGGCGGCCTGTTCTTGGCCGCCACCATGGTGATGCTTCGTTTGGAGCGCACACTTCACGCTACGGGTGGACCGGGAATCATCGCGTTCGAGTTGGCGGGCAGCCAGGACCGAGCGACGTCGATCATGAAAAGCTGGGGACCGAAAGGTATTGCGGCTGCCCGCGCGTCGCTGTGGCTCGACTTCGGTTACATGGCCACGTATGGAATGTTTGCGGCGTTGCTCGCAGAGCGCGCCGATCGTCGCTTCGGTCGACGACGGTCGGGGGTGACCCTGTTTCCGTGGGCACAGATTGCATGCGCGGTGGCGGTGGCCGCTGACGCACGCGAGGGCGTGGCGCTACTGAACGTGTTGCGCGGCCGCGATCAAGAGGCACAGGCAGTGTCCGCTCGACGCGCAGCGCTGACGAAGTTTGTCTTGTTGTGCTCCGTGCTCCTGTACTGGGCAAGCTCGTATGGCCGGTTCGTGGGAAGATCCCCATCGGTCCAGCCCGTCGACGGGTCAGCGGTACCCACCGCCTAGAGGAGCGCACTCAGCTGCGGCACGTCGTCATGCGAGCCGCACGCACACCGCTTCGAATCACTGCATGAATCAAGAGAAATACAATCAGGCGAGTCAGCCGGCGACTGTATCGCGGACGCTCCGGCGCTGAGTGTCGCGGTAGTAGTCCACCAACGCGAGTTCCCCGGCGGCCTCCTCGTCGATGACCACAACGGCGTTTTCGTGATGCTGCAGGATGGATGCCGGGCACAGTGCCGAAACCGGGCCCTCCACCGCGCGGGCGACAGCGCCGGCCTTCGCCACGCCGGTGGCGATCAGCAAGGTCATCCGGGCAGCCATGATGGTGCCCAACCCCTGGGTGACGCATTCGCGTGGAACGTCCTCCGGTGAGCTGAAGTAGCGCGCGTTGTCCTGCCGGGTCCACTTGGCCAGCGACGCCACCCGCGTGCGGGAGGCGAACGACGAGGTGGGCTCGTTGAATCCCAGATGTCCGTTTCGTCCGATCCCGAGTATCTGGATGTCGATACCGCCGGCCGCGCGGATGGCGTCCTCGTAGGCGAGGCATTCGGCGTCCAGATCGTCGCCTATTCCCGTTGGTACGTGGACATTTTCGGGCTTCAATCGGAGTGGCTCGGTGACCTGCGTCCGAATGACGTGGGCGTAGCTGCGCGGATCGTCCGGGGCGAGGCCGACGTACTCGTCGAGAGCAAAACCGGAGAATCCACTCATGTCCAAACCCGCGGCCACCCGCTCGGCCAACTCTGCGTAGAGCCCCAGCGGACTGGACCCGGTGGCAAGCCCCAGCGTCCCTTGTGGCTTACGGCCGACCAGCTCGGTCACGATATCGGCGGCGGCCGTGGCGACCGCGCACAGGTCGGGACAGATGACGACTCTCATATCAAACCTCATTCCTTGTATGACAATGTAGGTAGTTAGATGGCCGTACCCAGGACGCACCGGTGTCCTGCGTTACCGGCCGGCAGCTCACCGGGGAGGGTTTGTGAACGACGACGGCACCGGCAAGACCGCGCGCCCGCTGCGATATCAGCAGGTGTACGACCTCGTCGTATCGCTCATCGAGGAGCAGAATCTGCGCGAGGGTGATCAGCTGCCGAGCACGGCCGAACTCGCCGAGATGGCCGATGTCAGCGTGATCACGGTGCGTCGTGCGCTCGACGAACTCACCCACAGCGGAAAGATCGTGCGGCATCAGGGTGTCGGAACGTTCGTGGCCCCGCAACGGATCGTCAGTGAACCCTCGCGTCCCGGTGCCTTGCTGGAGACGCTCAAGGGCCACGACGACGGCGTCGAACTCGCCACCGAGCTCGTCAGCCTGATGGTCGGGCAGCCCAGTGACAACCACGCCGCCGCATTGCGGATCGACGCCGGACAGCCGGTGTGGGAGATCTGCAGGCTGCGCCGGCTGGGCAACGTGCCCAAGCTGTTGGAGAAGGCCGTGCTGCCGCTGAGCCTGGTGCCGTCCCTGGACGAGGAACGACTCGCCACCGGCGGTTCCTTGTACGGATTTCTGGCCGAACGTTACGGATTCACCGATGATTTCGTGGAACAGGTCTTCGAGGTCGACCATCCCAACTCGCTGGAGCGCGAGCATCTCAAGCTGACGGCGAAGGACAACGTGGTGCGCATCCGCGGCGTGAGCGTCAATGCCGAGGGGACCGCTTTCGACAGCTTCCAGCAGACCTACCCCGCGCGCGAATTTCTGTTCTACGTCTCGGGAACGTCTGGACGCCGCCTGGTGGAGCCGGCCCGTACCGGGCCGTGGTCGGTGCGCCCCTTCGGATCTGCGCCCACCACCGGGGAATGACCGCCGCCGCGGCTCAGGAGGCGCGGTGGCGTGACGGGTCCGGACTGGGCACACTGTCCAGCAGCTTTCGGGTATAGGAATCGGCGGGTTCGTTGACGATCTGCCAGGGTCTGCCCGTTTCCACGATGCGCCCCTCGCGCATGACGATGACCCGGTCGGCGTAGGCCGTCGCCGTCGACAGGTCGTGGGTGATCATCAGGATGCCCATCCGGTGTTCACGCCGCAGCCGGTCGAGCAGCTCCAGCACGCCGGTACGCACCGACACGTCCAGCATCGACACCGGTTCGTCGGCCAGCAACAAGCGGGGCCGCAGCACGAGGCTGGCTGCGATGGCGACGCGTTGACGCTGGCCGCCAGACAGTTCGTGCGGATAGCGTTGCGCCAGTCGCGAGGGATCCAGACCAACGTCCTGCAGCGCCTGGGCCACCAGGGCTCGACGTTCCTCCCGGTTGTCGCCGATACCGTGCACCAACAGCGGTTCGGCCATGGTGTCCTCGATGCGCAACCGACCGTCGAGCGCCTCGTAGGGATCTTGATAGATCATCTGAACATGGCGGCGTAGCGGTCGCCACGCGCGTGCGCTCAGGCCGGCGACCTCCACCCCGTCGATCTGGATGGACCCGGACCGCACGGGCTGCATGCCCAGGACTGCCTGCAGTGTCGTCGTCTTACCGCATCCCGACTGTCCGACCAAGGCGACGAGTTCGCCCTCGGCAACCTGGAGGCTGACACCGTCGACAGCGTCCGCCGGTGCAGTGCCGGGCATCGACTGTCGCCGCATGGCACGCGTAAGCCATTGTCGTGACGTCTTTTTGGCGCCTTCACTGTAGGTGACATGCAGGTCTTGCACGACGAGTGTCGGCGTTTGCGAGCCGACAGGCACCGCTGCGGCGGCTACGTCGTCGAGGTTCGGAGTCGCTTCGAAAAGGGTGCGTGTGTAGGGATGTGCCGGGCGATGGTAGAGATCATCGACGGTCCCCTCTTCCACGATCTCACCGCTGTACATCACCGCTGCGCGTGTGCAGGCCTGGGCCACCACGCCCAGGTCGTGGGTGACCAGTACCAGCGCCAGGCCGAGCTCACTGCACAGCCGAACGAGCAGCCGAAGCACCTGATCCTGGACGACGACATCCAGAGCAGTGGTGGGCTCGTCGGCCAGCAGCACCTTCGGGTCGCAGGCGAGCGCCATCGCAATCACGGCACGTTGCTTCATCCCGCCGGAAAGCTGGTGTGGGAAGCGCTCATCACTGTCCGGCGGCAGACCGACGAGGTCGAGCAGCTCGCGACACCGGGCCACCGCCTTCTTCCCGTGGGCGACGTCATGAAATCTCAGGGCTTCCCGGATCTGCCATCCGATGGTCTTCACGGGGTTGAAAGCGCTCATCGCACCCTGGAAGACCATCGCGATATCGGTCCACCGGTGGCCGTTGATACCGGCCTCACCGGCACCGATGATGTTCGTGCCGTTGACGCGTACTTCACCACCGACGGTGGCGGTGGACGGCAACAACCCCATGGCGGCCAGAATGGTGGTGGTCTTGCCGCAACCCGACTCGCCGACCAGGCCCACCCGCTCCCCGGGCGCCACGCTCAACGAAAGGTTCTTCACGGTGTGGACGGGATCGGCGGCACGGATGTCCCGCGGTTCGAACCACACATTGAGATCGACGATCTCCAAGGCGTTCTGCGCACTCACAGTGCGTCCTTTCCGCGGCCCACCAGCGGGCGCATCGTCCACGATTTCCGGGAAAGATGAGATGAGCGCAGCCGGGGATTGAGGGTGTCCTCGATCGAATTGCCCAGCAGATAGCACCCCATGATCAGGATTGCGACGCACAGTCCGGCGGGAACGATGGCCCACCATGCCCCGGTGCTGATGGCGCCGCGGACGAACGCGTGTTCCATGATCGTTCCCCAGGTGACCGCCGTCGGATCGGACAGGCCGAGGAAGGCCAGGGCGGTCTCGTTGAAGATCGCCAGCGTGATGGCCAGCACCGCGTTGGCGATGAGCAAGGGTCCCAACTGAGGAAGTATGTGGTGGAGGATGATTCGCGGATGTCCAGCGCCTATCGACACCGCCCGCTGAACATAGACACGTTCACGCAGGGTCTTCACCTGGGCCCGCACCACGCGGGCGGTGCTGGTCCACATCAGGAAGCCGATGACCACGATGACGTGGCTCAGCTTTGGGCCCCACACCGCTGCGACCACGATCATCAGCACGATCTGCGGTATGACCATGAAGTAGTCGGTCACCCGCATCAGGATCGAATCGACCCAGCCGCCGAAGTACCCGGACAGCACGCCTACGGTCGCGCCGATGGCGATCGCGATGACCGCTGCGGTGAATCCCACGAACATCGATATCTGCCCGCCCTGCAACACCAGGCTCACCATGTCGATACCGCCGTCGTCGCAGCCCAGCCAGTGTTGTGGTGAGGGCGGCTCGAACACCGCGCAACTGGGCACAGATGTGCTGTAGGGCTTCAGGTAATGCGACAGTGCCGAGACCACGAGGAACAGGCCGATGATGCTCAGCCCGATGATGGCCGGCGGGGTGGCCATGGCGGTGCGCAGCGCCCCCCAGGCCCCACGCCTGTGTATCGGCTCCCCCGCGGTCGGATCACTGACATCGGCGGGATGATCCTCGTGGTTCACTGTGAAATCCTCGGGTCGAGCCGGAAGTACAGGATGTCGGCGAGATAGTTCAACACCACGACGGTGACGGTGATGGCCAGAAAGCCGCCTTGCAACATCGGGTAATCACGTTGCAGGACTGCGTCATAGAGCGCGCGGCCGACTCCCGGCCAGGAAAAGATCACCTCGACGAGGATCGATCCGCCCACAATGGTCCCCAACGAGAGAGCAATCTGGGTGATCGTCGGCAGGGCGGCGTTACGCAGTGCATAGGACCACACGATGCGCCGACGGGTCAGGCCCTTGGCCCGTGCAGTCAGGATGTAGTTCTCACCAAGGGTTTCCAGCATCGCAGACCGCACGATCAAGGCGCTCTCGGCGTACAGGGTGAGCACCAGCGTCGCGACCGGCAGGATCATGTGCCGAGCGAGGTCGAGCAGTTGCTCCCCCGGCGACAGTCCCACTGCGAAGGGGTCGGACATCCCGACCGACGGCAACGTGCCGGCGAACATGATCAGCAGCATCATGCCCAGGAACTGGGTGGGTAACGCATAGAAGAGCACAGCGATGCCGGTGGCTGCGTGGTCACCGACCGATCCCCGGTGCAGCGCAGCGAACATGCCCACCGCGATCCCGAGGACTATGGCGATCAGCGTGCCGGTGGCGACCATCGGCACCGTGTTGCCGAACGCCTCGATCAGATTGTCCAGGACCGGCTGGCGGTTGGTGTACGAGACGCCGAGGTTGCCTTGGCACAGCTGTTGCAGGTAGCGGAGATACTGCTCGAACACGGGCTTGTCGAGTCCGAACTCGGCGCGCAGCGCCTCCTTCATTGCCGGCGAGGCGTTGGGAATCCGCGATATCTGGCTGACCGCATCCCCCGGCAGCACCCGAAAGAGGATGAAGTTGACCGTGAGCGCGACGAAGATCGTCACTGCGGCGAACAGGGTTCGCTTCCAGAGGTACCCGCGCACTCGGGCCCCTTTCGTCTTGACGGCCTAGGTGATGGTCCTCATACTAAGCACACAAAGTGACGGGAATGTAATACCACGTTGCAATTTCGGTTGAAGTTCCGTCCAGATCGCCAGCACATGAACGTCGCCACCTCGATGCTCTAGGGAAGGTTCTCCATGAAACCCGCTCTGCGAATCCTGGCACTCATCAGCGGCGTGCTGGTGGCCCTTTCGATGATTGCCGGCTGCAGTTCCGCGACGTCGCGCAGCGTCCTGCGGATCGGGGTCAGTGTGGCGATCGACTCGCTCAACCCCTTCGTCTCGACATCGGATTACAGCAATGTCGTCTACCAGTACGTCTATCCGCACCTCACCGAGTACGACACGACGGACATGTCGTTGAAGCCGTCCTTCGCGACCAGCTGGAAGACCTCACCGGACGGCCTGGTCTGGACCTTCGAGATCGTCAAGGACGCCCAGTGGTCGGACGGAGAACCGCTGACGGCCAAGGATGCGGCATTCACACTCAACATGATTCGCCAGTTCGAGGACGGGCCGACGGGTAAGCTGGCCGGCTTCATCCGCAGTCTGACATCGGCATCGGCCGAGGGAGACACCCTGACGCTCACCTATTCGCAGCCGGTGTCCAATGTGCTGGCACAGATGCAACAGCTGCCCGTACTCCCCGAGCATGTCTGGTCGCAGTACGCGACGGGGGACGGCAAGGCCATCACGACGTTCCAGAATGAAGCGCCCGCGGTGTCCGGCGGGCCGTTCGTCCTGGATGAGTACAAGAAGGACCAGGTCGCGATGTTCTCGCAGAACCCGAAGTGGTGGGGCGAAACAAAGCCGCATATCTCCGGCTTCGGTCTGCAGTTCTTCGCCAACTCCGATGCCATGGTGACGGCGCTGCGGACCGATCAGGTCGACATGATCGGCGCCAGCACTCCTGCCACCGCAGTCCCGTCCATCAAGGAGGCCGGGATGGAGGTCGGCACGGCACCGGGCTCGGGCTTCTACAACTTCATCATCAACACCAATCCGAAGAAGAAGAACCATCCCGAACTACTGAACCCGGATGTCCGTAAGGCCTTCGAACTCGCCATGAACCGGGAGGAGATGATCGGCACCGCGTGGCTGGGAATGGCGACCACAGGATCGACAATCGTCGCTCCTGCGACGGGGTGGCATGACGACGCGATCAAGGGTCTACCGTTCGACGTGGCAGAGGCGAACGCCATTCTCGACGGCCTCGGCTATGCCAAGGGACCGGACGGTATCCGGATCGCCGACGGTAGCCGGATGTCCTATGAGGTCATCTTCCCCACTGATATCAATGGTGCCGGCGACCGGATGTTCCAGATCATCCAGAACGGCTTTCGTGAAACAGGCGTCAATCTGGAGATGCGCAAGATGGACACCGATGCCGCGACCACCGCAATCCTGGGCCCTGACAACGGATACGACGAGTTCGACCTCGCCATGTGGACATGGATTCCCCCAGTGGATCCGGACTTCCAGCTCAGCGTGCTGACCTGTGAGCAATGGGGAAACAACAACGACAGCGGATACTGCAACCCGGCCTACGACAAGCTCTACGAGGCGCAGGGCATTGCCCGCGATCGGGCGGAACGTCAGGACATCATCAATCAGATGCAGCGGATCGCCTTCGATGACCGGCCGTACATCGTGTTGCTGTACCAGAACGTGATCGAGGCCCACTCACCGAAGTGGACGGGATTCCAGATGTCCCCGCTGGTGGGTTCGGTCAACAACCTGTCGACCCAGACACTGCTCCAGGTGAAGCCCGCAGAATGAGCGATGCCGCGCTGAGGCGCGTCTACTCCCGCGATCTCGTCGACGCGCTGACGGCACGGCAGCACACCGAGGTGGTGGTCGGAATCCCCGTGAGCCGCCGGGGTCGCGGTATGCAGTTGCTGAGTGACATCGCCGGATTCGACTGCGCCGACGCGGCCTCCGCCGATCAGGATTTCGACGCGCACGCGGGTTCACACATGACGTTGTCGCTCCCGGTATCCGGCGCGGCGGTGCGGGTGACACTGGTCGGCCTCGGCGCCGGTGACATCGGTGCCGCGGAGCTCTTCGATGCCGCGCTCGGCGCGGGAGCGCGAGGCAACATCGTCTCGCTGCTGGCGCTGGAATCGCCGGGGATGCCCGAGGCCCTGGGCGCCGTCGCGCAGGGGCATGCGATCGGGTCGTGGCGGTATCAGCGCCACGGCGGACCGGGCGCCCCCGCGCTGTCGGTCGCGGTGGTGTGTGACGACGGGACCGCTGCCGACGAAGTGCTCGCACGCGCCAGCACGGTGGCACGTGCGACATCGTGGGTGCGTCAACTGGTCGAGGCACCTCCGAATGCTCTGCGTCCGAGCAGTTTTGCGCAGGCCGTCTCGGACTTCGCCACCGAACTGGCACCCGGCGCGGTCCTTGTGGAGACCTGGGACGAGGACGTGCTCACCCAACACGGTTTCGGCGGCACGCTCGGTGTCGGAGCGGGCAGTGCCGAACCGTCGCTGGTTCTCGCCCTGCAGGTCCCCGGTGATGGTCCGCTGACGGCTCTGGCCGGCAAGGGGATCACCTTCGATTCGGGCGGCGTCAACCTCAAGCGCGATGCGCACGAGCTCAGCTGGATGAAATCCGATATGGCCGGGGCCGCTTCGGTTGCGGCCGCGGTGATCGCGGCCGCGGCGCTCGGAGCCGCAGGCCCCATCACCGCGGTGTTACCCGTGGCGGAGAACATGCCCGGTAGCCGGGCGCTCCGCCCCGGTGATGTGCTCACCCACCCACGCGGGCGGACCACCGAGGTGGTCGACACCGACTGCGAAGGGCGCCTGGTGCTTGCCGACGCGCTGGAATGGCTCGCCGCTCAGACTCCGGCACGAATCGTCGATGTCGGAACGCTGACGGACTCCGGTGGCGTGGGGACGGCGTTCTGGGGATGCTGGGGAACCTCGGCTGATCTGACGGCCGAGGTGATCGAGGCGGGCAGGCGTGGATTCGATCGCGGCTGGGCCTTACCGCTGCATCACACCTATGCCGCCCAGCTACCGTCCAGAGTCGCCGATATTGCCAACGCTCCTGTTTCAGTTCCTGATTCGGGTCAACTGGCAGCCACGTATCTGCGCTCCTTCGTCGGCTCGGCGCCCTGGGTTCACATCGACAACGGCTCCGCGGCGTGGTTGGTCGATCCCGCCCACCCCTGGCCGGCAGGGCCGACCGGCACTCCGGTGCGCGCGCTCATCGAGCTGTTGGCCCCGACGACTACACTCGCTTGACAACATACTTAGTATACGAAGTATGACTGGGTTGGCCAGTTCGTTCACAGGAAGAGCATGTCCATGACGACGTTTGACACCGCGTACGCCGAGCGGACCGCGATCACCAAGAACCTCTATGACCGCGCCCGCAAGACAATCCCCGGTGGCGCCGGCAGTACCGCCCGGCTCCCCCGCAACGGCTGGAAGCCCTACCCGCTCTTCATATCCGAGGGGCAGGGTTCACGGCTGAGGGACGTCGACGGCAACGAGTACATCGATTATCTGCTCGGGCTGGGACCGATGATCCTGGGGCACCGCAATCCCGGGGTGACCAAGGCCGTCACCGATGCCGTCGCCGAGTACGGCACCTGCTTCGGGCTGCCCTATGAACTGGAGATCGAGGCGGCCGAGAAGGTTGCGGCCGCGGTTCCCGGCGTGGAGCAGGTGCGCTTCACCAATTCCGGCTCCGAGGCCGTGGGTACGGCCGTCCGACTTGCTCGGGCGACCACCGGACGACGGCTGATCGTGCGCTTCGAAGGTCATTACCACGGCTGGCAGGACACCGTGTACTGGTCCAACCACGTCGACCCGACCCTCGCCGGCCCCGCCGACCGGCCCCGCCCGGTCGCCATGGGCGGCGGAGTTCCCGCCGAACTGGAGAGCACACTGGTGGTGCTCACCTGGAATGATCCCGAGAGCTTCATCCGGTTGATGGAGGAACGCGGCGAAGAGGTGGCCGCCGTGCTCACCGAGCCCGCTGTCTTCAACACCGGCTGCATCCTGCCCGAGCCGGGCTACCTGGAACTGTTGCGTGAGCAGACCACCAAGTACGGTGCCATGCTCATCTTCGACGAGGTCATCACCGGTTTCCGGTTTGCGCGCGGCGGCGCCCAGGAGTGGTTCGGCATCCGCCCGGATCTGACCACCTATGCCAAGGGCATCGGCGGTGGATTCCCGGTCGCGGCGGTCGGGGGTACCACCGAGGCCATGCGACTGATCGCCGATGGCACCTATTCGCATTCCGGAACCTACAACGCCAATGTGGTTGCGTGCGCCGCGGTTTCGGCCACCATGGACATCCTGGCCACCCCGGGTCTGTACGAACGCCAGCGCGCGTTGGGTGACCGGCTCGGCCAGGGCCTGAAGACGCTGGCGCAGGACAAGGGGATCGATGCCTACGTCGAAGGCATCGGTACGGTGTTCCAGTTGTGGTTCACCGACCGGCCGATCAAGAACTGGCGCGATGCAGCCGCCCACGCCCACGAGGATGTCTTCACCCGTTGGTATCAGGAGATGGTGGTACGCGGCGTACTGTTTCATCCGCTGCAGTTCGAGAACCTCTTCGTCTCCTTGGTACATACCGATGCCGACATCGATGACACACTCAATGCCGCCGATGCCGCGCTGAGCGTGGTGGCGCGTGAGTTCTGACCGGTCTGCGGGCCGGCGATGAGGGTGTGGCTAGGAGAGCAATGCCGTTGAGCGGTAACGGTGCACTGGCCATCGGTGTCGATCTCGGGACAAGCAGCCTGAAGGCTGTCGCGGTCGGCGCCGACGGCCGGTGCGTGGCGCGCGCCCGCGTCGGCTACCCGACCGGACAGCCGGAACCCCATGCCGCCGAGCAGAATCCATCGGACTGGACGGCGGCATGCCATGCGGCGCTGGACGAACTAGCCCAACAGACCGACCCCGCGAAATGGGGAGTACTCGGCCTTTCGGCGATGTTGCCCACGTTGGTCAGCCTGGATGTCGGGGGGCGGCCGATCGGGCCCGCGATCACCTGGAGGGACGGGCGAGCCGAGGCCGACGGCGAAAGCATTGCCTCGGCCGTCGGTCCCGGACAGCTCTATCGGCGCACCGGGCAACAGTTCGACGGCCGCTACCTGCTGGCGATGCATGCCCGACGGTGCCGGCTGGGGCTGGCCGCCGACGCCACCGTGGCCGGCGCCAAGGACTACCTGTTCCAGGTATTGACCGGCCATCTGCTGACCGACCCCAGTACCGCATCGGGTTTCGGAGCCTACGACCTGCACCGCCGGGCATGGGACACCGCCATACTGGCGACAGCCGGCGCACGCGTGGTGCCCGCGGTCGTCGACTCGCGCGACCATCGGCCGCTGCGCTCCGAGCTCGCGGCCCGGTGGGGATGCCCGCCGGGTATCCCGGTGCTCGTCGGCGCCGCCGACTCGGTGCTCGGTGCCTACGGACTCGGGGTCCGCAATCCAGGCACGGTGGCCTACATCGCCGGCACCAGCAACGTCATCTTGGGTTGTGCTGCCAGCCCGGACGTCGACGAACACGGACGCTATCTGGTCACCCCGATGGCTGACGGTGGGTACGGGCGGGAAATGGATCTCCTGGCCACCGGATCCGCAATGGAGTGGCTGGCCGGGCTGCTCGGTATCGCCGGAGGCCCGTCGGCGGTGGCCGACCTCGCGGCCGGCGCCGACCTGGCCGATGCGCCCCTGGTACTGCCGTACCTCTCGCCCGGCGAGCAGGGCGCGCTGTGGGACCCCGGTCTGGTCGGCGGTATCGAGGGCGTGACATTGCGGACCACGGCGGCCGATCTCGCTCGCGGTTTGACGGCGGGCATCGTGCTGGAGTCTCGCCGTTGCCTGGAAGTCCTCGCCGACACCGCGACAGGCGAATCACCCGGACCCATCATGATGAGCGGCTCCGGGGCCTTGTCCCCCGTGTTCCGACGGGACCTCGCCGATGCGACGGGTCGCGCGGTCCACGCCGACACCCATGAGTCAGACCATTCCGCCATGGGCGCGGCGCTTTTGGCAGGCCGGACCATACTGAACTGGCCCGATATGGCACCGGACGGATCTACCCGCGAAGTCATCGAACCGGACCCGCAGCGGGCCGGCCTGTGGGCCGACCGCTTCGCACGGCATGACGCGGCCTGCCGCGCCCAACAGGCGCGGAACACCCGGTGAATACATCGCACTACTCGAAGGTGAGCCAATGGCTGACACGCTGACACCCGCCGACATCGACCTTTCGCTGTATCCGGAAGGGACCGAACTGGATTCGGATCACCGTCTGATGATCGGTGGGTGTCCGGTCGCGCAGCTGGCAGATGAGTACGGCACACCGGCATACCTGATCGACGAGGGTGCGCTTCGACGCACCGCTCGCGACTACATCCGTGCCTTCACCAGCCGCCACCCTCGGTCACTGGTCCTGTTCGCATCGAAGAGCTTTCCCTCGGCGTCCGTGATCGGTGTGCTCGCGCAGGAAGGCTGCGGTACCGACGTGGCGTCGGCGGGCGAGCTGGGGCTGGCGCTGGCCGGCGGTGCCGACGCCGGCCGGGCGGTCTTTCATGGCAATGCAAAGACCGACGAGGACATCAGCGCCGCGGTTCAGGCCCGAGTTCGCTATATCGTGATCGACAATCTCGACGATATGGAACGGATTGCGCGGCTGGCAGAGTCACCCGTTCCCGTGCTCCTGCGGGTCAGTCCGTCGCTGGATGCCAAGACACACACGGCGATGATGACGGGCCATGACAGCTCCAAGTTCGGCATCCCGGCCGATCAGGTCGAGGACGTCATCGCCCAGATCCGGCGGCAGCCGATGGTGGACCTGCGCGGTCTGCACGCGCATGTGGGGTCGCAGCTTCTCGACCTGTCCCAGTTCGAGGCGGCGGTGACGGCGTTGGCCGAATTCGAGCGCTTCGGTGTCTACGACTTCGGTGGTGGCCTCGGGGTCCGCTACGTCAGCGCCGACGAGGCACCCTCGGTCGAGGACTACGCCGGCGCGCTGGTCGCCGCGGTGCACCGCAAGCTCGGTACGGACGTGGAGCTTCTGGTGGAACCGGGCCGATCCATGGTGGCCCGCAACGGCATCACCGCCTATCGCGTGGTGACGGTCAAGCGCGGCGTGCGATCCCACGCCGCAGTGGACGGCGGCATGGGCGACAACCTGGAGGTCTCGCTGTACGGGCAGCCATTCCAGCCTTCGGTCATCGATCGCAGCGGGCCGGCCGAGACGGTGGACATCGTCGGTCGGCACTGTGAGTCCGGAGACCGGATCGCCGAACAGGTGCAGGTGGTGGCCCCCGCGGTCGGCGATCTGGTGACGGTACCGGTGACCGGCGCCTACTGCTACACGATGTCGAACAACTACAACACCGCGCTACGGCCACCGGTCGTGTTCTGCGACCAAGGTTCCGCTCGGCTGGCTGTGCGCCGCGAGACATTCGGTGACCTGCTTCGTCGCGAGCAGCTTATCGACGCCACGGTGCAGGCCGGCGGATGACCGACTCAGCTCGCGCCGTCATCAACGCCATCGCCGAGAAGTGGTCGGTACCGGGCGGAGTCGTGGTGGCCGTTGACCTCCGGGGCGAGACCTTCCTCCATCGGTTCGGTTTCGCCGACCTGGAGCGCGGTGAACCCGTTGAGCCACAACACCTCTTCCAGATCGGCTCGATCAGCAAGGTGCTCACCTCGATGGCGGTGCTGCAGCTCGTCGAACAGAACATGTTCACCCTGGATACACCGGTGGGAGCCATTCTGGGCTGGCTTCCGGCCGCGATGCGCGCTCCGGACATCACCATCAGACGCTTGCTCAATCACACCGGCGGGTTGGTCGCCAGCGTGGATGCCGTGCCGGATGAGATCGGTCAGGCCACCCTGCACAGCGGACCTCCCTCACTCGCGGCGGTCGGAAAGATCTTCCACTACTCCAACTTCGGTTACATCCTGCTGGGGCTGGTGGTCGCCCATGTGTCCGGGACACCGCTGCCCGAGGTCGTCGCGCAACGCATTCTGCAACCTCTCGGCATGCAGGACACCATTGCCTGCGTGAGGCATGAGGATTATCCGCTGCTGGCCCGCGGGTATCAGCCTCTGCACGACGATCGGCCCTGGGTACCCGGTGATCCGCTGATCCCGGCACCGTGGATGGAGGTGGCCGGGGCTGACGGGAACCTCGCCTGCACGGCTTCGGATCTCGGCCGGTTCGCGCGGATGCTATTGGGCCGCGGCGTGCTGGACGGCACCCGCGTCCTGTACGAATCCACCTTCGAGGCGATGGTGTCCGCACTCGCCCCCACCGGGGAGGATGTCCTCGACCTGCCGGGGTTGGCTCCCGGCCAGTCCAGCCGGTACGGACTGGGCATCAATGTCGAACGGGCCGACAACTCCACCCTGCTCACCCACGGTGGCGGGATGGTCGGCTATGCATCATTCCTGCTCGTCGATCTCGATGGCGGTACAGCGGTGTGCGTGGTGACCAACGCCAATGGCGACACCCCCGTGGCCGAAGCGATCGCGCGCTGCGTGGCAGCCGAGTTGAGCGCGCCGGGTGCAGTGCCGATCGATCGGCTGGACCCGGGTGCGTGGGATGCCGACGATGTGCAACGGCTCGGCTATTTGGGCGAATTCGTCTCGGCGACAGCGAGTTCACCAGGCGAGTCCGTACGTGTCGCAGCCACCGAACAGAGCAGTGGCGTCGTTCGCCTCAGCGTGTCCGCGGGCGGTCAGCAGGCGCCTCTGCTCAGAACGTGGGGGCGCCGCGCCGTGACACGGATGCCGGCACTGCGGCGCTACGCGCTGGTCTTCGACGCGAACCGCTGGATCTGGGGACCAGAGGACCTGAATCCGATAGACGCGCCCCGGGATTCGCCGGCCGGGGCCCCGACGACCGGGAGCGAGTTCTGTGGGCACTATCGCTCATACTCACCGTGGTTCACCAATTTCCGGGTGGTGCAACGTCGCGGTGCGCTGGTGTTGATAGCCCCCGGTGGGGTCGAGGCCCCGTCCGAGGATGTCGAACTCGTTCAGGTTGGGCCTGCCACGTTTCGCATCGGCCTCGATGAGACTCTGCCCGAACGTATCACCTTCGGTCCGCTGGTCAACGGTGTCTCGGCCTGGGCCGACCGAGACGGATGCCGCTACTCGAGGGCGTTCACCGACTGAAAACGACAGATGGTGCATATCGCTTTTGCACCGCAGCTAGCCGCCTGGGCCATTCCGGCGGGTGTACCCCCTCGAACTTGAGCACATCGATCGGGGGGCGTAGGTGGCTTTCACTTCCCGCTGCGACGTCACATTCGTTCCACCGTGCGCCTTCTCCCATTAGGACTTACCGACATTCGGCACGTTCGCGTACGCGCTTGCAGCGCATCGGGCCGACCGCGTTCATACCGCGACACTGCGAGACGAACCTGCCTGCCGTGCGGAGCGAGCGTTACTGGTTTGTGCTGGGCGTGGCGGGTTGTTTCGCTGCGAAGGTGACGAGGGCGTAGTTGCCCGCCTGCCAGCCGTTGAGGAAGGCACCGATCGGTATGGCCAGACCTTGACCGTTGTAGTCGTTGTTGGAGGGGTTCGAGGCCGAGCTGTCGTTGACGTAGATCCGGCCGTTGGCGAGGTCCACCTGTGTCACCACCGCTGCATGCGTCGTATCCGTATAGCTGGCATCTGGTCCAGGTACGTAACCAAAGGTGCTCCATACGACGGAGACCGGGTAGGAGACCATGGCGGCCTCGCCTCTGGCAAGGGCGGCCTGCAGATCGCCGAGAGCCCGTTGGCCATCTGCCTGAGTGGCAGTCTTGGGTGCTCCGGTTTGGGTGTTGCCCCCGCCGTACGTGGTCAACGTAGCGGTGACGTTGAAGTTGTCGTTGGCGAGCGCAATGGCATCAACGAGGTACACGCCGCTTTCGGAATAGTCCCCCAGGTACATCTTCTGTCCGGGTATGAAGACGCTGTCGGAGTTAGCCGCGAGGTAGGACATCTGCTCTTCGGTGGGTGAGTTGAGGCCGGTCGCCTGGCCGATGGCCATGGCGGTGGCGATCAGTTGGCAGTTGTAGAAGCTCTGCTTGACCCAGTAGCGCTTGTTGTATTCGGCATTGCCGAACTGTCCGTTGCCGGTGACATTGACGTCCACCTTGGTCTCGGCGGTGCCGGCGTTGGCCACTCCGGTATTCAGGGCCCAGTCATGGACAAACCCGACAAGGGCGCTGAACAACCCGAATTGTTGTGCGGCAGAACCATTGTCGGCTTCGACGGTGAAGGAGTCCCGCACACCGGGTTGCACAAGAGTGGCATCCGGGGTGTAAGTGTAGTAGCCCGTGGCCGAGTCGAGTTCGACCGTGCCGTAACGGGGTTGACTGGTCACGGTATAGGTGACCGGGTAACCGTTGGCGTTGTTGGCGACGATCCAACCGCTGACCTGCTTACCGGAGCCCTCCGGGAGACTGGTGGTGCTGTAGACCGTCAGCGGGCGATTGAAGAAGATGTAGGCCAGCTGACGGCTGAGGTCGTCGGCCGCGCTGGGAGCCGGTGGTGTCGGGACGACTCCGGAGCCCGGGACGCCATTGATGCCACCGCTTCCGCCCTGACCAGGTGCCGCAACCGTCCGGCCATCCTGACTGGCACCGCCGTAGCCGCCGCCACCGGACCATCCGCCGAAGCCGGCACGGCCGCCACCGGCGCCGCCATCGCCACCGTTGCCACCGGCCCCGCCGTTGCCACCGATACCGGGGTTCACGTCGGCGTTGCCGCCTTGTCCGCCGGCCCCGCCCTGACCACCGGTTCCGCCCTGACCAGCCGGCGTGGTGCTGGTGGCGGCGCCGCCGTTTCCGGCATTGCCACCGGATCCGCCCGTCCCGCCGGTTCCACCCAACCCGGTGTCGGTCTGGTAACCACCGGTCGCGCCATTGCCGCCGGCACCACCGTTGCCACCGCTGCCGCCCGGCCGGCCGGGGCCGCTGTCTGCGCCGTTGCCACCATTGCCACCATTGCCACCGTTGCCCGCCGGCGCTCCGGTTTCGTCGGTCCAGGAGCCGTTGCCGCCAGATCCTCCATTGCCGCCGGTTCCACCCCAGCCGCTGTTGCCGAGGACGCCATTGGCCGCGATGATGCCGAAGAAGGCACCGCGGCCCGGGTCGCCTCCCACGCCCCCGGCCCCGGCATCGCCGCCGTTGCCTCCATTGCCACCGTCGCGGCCTGCGCCGACGGCGGTACTGGTTGCGTTGACGCCGTTACCGCCGAGTCCGCCGTAGCCGCCCGTTCCACCGCTGCCGCCATCACCACCCAGGCCCAAGATCATGCTGCCATTGCCACCGCGACCACCGGCGCCACCCGGTCCGCCTGCAGCGCCGTCGCCGCCGTCGGCGCCCGGCGTCGAGCCGTTCGCACCGCGAACCCCTGCTTGCCCCCGACCGCCATCGCCGCCGCGGCCACCGGCGCCGAACACCGCAAGCATTCCGACACTGCCGCCCGCGCCACCGTCACCGCCGCCACTGCCACCCGCGCCGCCATCGCCGCCGTTGCCCATCCACAGACCGCCGCGCCCACCGGTGCCGCCGTCGCCGCCGTGATCACTTACTCCCTGCGACGGGGACGCACCGCCCACACCGCCGTCGCCACCAAACGCAAATACCGCCAGCAGCCCACCGTTGCCGCCGTCGCCGCCCCGCCCACCGAAACTGCCTGCGCCACCGACACCGCCGTTTCCGGCACTTCCCCACAGCGACACCAGGCCGGTGTCACCGCCGTTGCCACCGACACCGCCGGTCTGACCGTTGAAAATCGCTGCCCCGCCCGCACCGCCTGTACCTGCACTGCCCCACAGCCAGCCGCCGCCTCCGCCGGAGCCACCGTTGCCACCGCGGTAATTACCGGTTGAGGTGCCGCCATTGCCACCGCCGCCGCCGTGACCGAGCAGGCCCGCCGCACCGCCGCTACCGCCACGGGCGCCCGTGACGGTCTCGGCCGCTGCGCCGCCGAATCCGCCGTCTCCGAAGAGCATGCCGCCGCTGCCACCGTTGCCACCGGCGCCGCCGTTATACAGCGCCAGGCCGGCTCCGCCGTCACCGCCATTGCCGAAGAGTCCGGCGTTGCCGCCGTTGCCGCCGCCCCAGCCGTCGCCGCCTCCGCCGCCGAAAAGGCCACCATTGCCGCCCGTGCACGTGGTGGCGCAGGTCTCGGCCGTCCAGGAGTAGCCGAAGCCCCAGAAGATGCCGCCGTTCGGGCGGGCGGCGGTCCCGTTACCGATGAAGAATGCGATGAGGTCTTCGAGCGTCGGCGGGTAGAACGGCGGCAGGTTCGGAATCACTGCCAGCGCGGCATTCGGTGAGATAACCGTGTCTGCAACAACGATATTGGGTTGCAGGAGCTCGGCGGTCTGCGTCATCGGTGACATGTCGTCGGTCTGCAGGGCCGCCTGTGGCGCGGACATGGTCGTCACTGCCGCGGCGCGTTCGGTGACTGTGATCGTCGAGGCGTCGACCTCTGGGGAGTGAGAGGCCTTGAGGACGACCTCGGACCTGCTCGACGGGGTTTCGGAGTTGTTCGACCCCCACGTCTCGCTTTCGGTATCGGTGTTCGTGCCGGCCAGGTCCGTGGCACCCGCATCGGGGCGCGTCGAGGTCGTCGGCGCGTCCTCGCTCTTGGCGGGATCGATGGAATCGGAGTCCTCATCGGTTGCGGACGTGCCGCCGCTTATCCGGTCATTCCTGACAGCGTTCTCGGCACCACCGAAGGCGCCGCCGGTCGCAGAGTCGGTCTTCTTGGGACCGGCGGATGCGGCGCCGGATGCAGCGGACCCCGAGTGTTCTGACGCTGCCGAAGAGCCGGCGTCCGAGCTGGTCGTGGAGCCGGTGTCCGAACTGGATGTCGAGCCGCCGTCGTCAGCGACCGCCAGGCCGGCTTGCGGACCCAAAACCAGCGCCGCGCCCATCCCTGCTGAGGCGGCGCCGAGCATCAGCCAGCGACGCACGGCGAAGTTCTCCGCACGGCGGTGCTTACCCCCGCGCCTACGCCCTGCTTTGCCCAACTCGTACGTCGTCGCCATAGGTTCCCCAGCCATCCACAAATATTGACGCCCTCGAAAACCGGCGGGCGCACTGAACTGTAGGGCATACCTTTCGTTTGCACAGCAAATACCGTGAACTCGGAAACACACGGATCCCCCGATCGATGCGCTCCTGCCAAGGCCTCCCCGCGGGTGGCAATCGCCATACCGGAAGCACCATGAGATATGCGGGCGAGGACTTCGATCGTGCCGGTTTGATGATCAAAGGGCTTGGGCAGCCACGCCTCACACCGGTTCGGCCCGCGGTCGACGAAGACGGATACACACGCCCGCACCGACGGCCCAACCCCGTTGATGGCTATCATGGAGGCATCCGATCGGCGCCGGAAACCTGCCAAGATTGGCCTCACTGGACCTGCCAGCAAACGGTGCGCCTTCCGCGCACACCATGTCAGCGCGACGGCGAGCTATCCACCTGGGCTTGAGCCACCCCACCCCGACCTGCCCGATGTTCGTCTGAACCAGTGCGAGAATCTCTCGGTAACGCACGCTCGGGAAGGCGGGAATATCGGGTGACGGACGTCGAGGATCCAACGGGCAGGACGTGGAAGGTCCGGCGCAAGACGTGGTGGTTCCCGTCGAACGTCTTCGGCCTCAACGACGTCCTTGACGTCGTGTTGTTCGTCGTGCTGCTGCCGTTCTGGCTTGGCTGGCCGTTCTGGTTCCTGGCCAAGCTGCTCGGGGTGCCGTGGGTCATCGTGATCGAGCGCGGCGACGAGACGGTGGCCACCGAACGCGTAAGAGGACTGCGCGCGGCGAACCGGCGGGTGACGGTGATCGTCGAGGCCCTGCGGACGACTGGACGCTATCCCCCGGTCGACCCGGATGCCGGCTCAGGAACAGAATTGCGTTAGCACGTGCGCTGCTTCGGTCTGATTGCCCCGGCTACCCGGTCGGATCGACAGCTCGCAATGAACCTTCGCAGGCTTGTCAGCCCCCGCCGCGGAGGTCCTTGATCATTGCTACGCCCAACGGCCCGTGCCCTTGGCCCGCATCGCGGAAACCTTTGCGCTCATAGAGTCGTCGTGCGGGATTGCGCACGTGGACGTTGGCGCACATCGCGTCGAGCCGCTGCGCGAGCTGGTCGAACAGAGCGTCCAGAAGTGCTGAGCCGACGCCGGCACCGCGGTGTCCGGGGGCGACCGCGATACACAGTTCGGGCAACGCAGCACCATCGGCACCGGTGCGCAGCGGCGGACTGCTGTAGTACGCCCACACGGCGCCCACGGCTGATCCATGCCAATCCTCGGCGATCACTGCGACGGTTCCCGGTGCGGGCAGCATCTCCAGAACCTCGTCGTCAGTTGGATCAGGCAGCGGCCGGTTCTCGATGACACACGCGTGCCGTGCCATGTCCACAATGAACGCCAGATCAGCCGGTGTGGCAGGACGCAGCCGAAACCCGTTGGTCGATTCGTCCGTCGCCACATCGGTTGTTGCAGAGCTACTCTCCAAATTTCTCGGCAGATGGGCCCTCATCTGCCTACGGATATCCGTCTCGGCGGCCACGACGAATCCCAGGCGACGGTAGAGCCTATAGGCATCCTCGTTGACCTTCAGCACATTCAGGCACACCCCTCGCCCGGCAGTGAAACCGTCGTCGAGCACTGCCTGAAGCACGCGTGTGCCGATGCCCCGGCGCTGAAAGCCCGCCGCTATCTCGATCAGGCCGACATAGATGTCACCGTCCCGGTCTGCGAGGTCAAGCCGGCCCGCATCGGCTCCGTCGACAACGATTACCTGCGTGGCCGCAAGGTCGATGTTGCGCCGCAAGTACGCGCGTTGAACGTCGTCATCCCAGCCCCACACCTGATCCACATAGGGTCCCAACGTGGACTTGTGCAACGCGAAGAAGAACTCGAAATCGTCCGCTGTCGCGGCACGCAAGCTAATCGTGGTCACCGCAGGCGTCGCACATCCAGAGCCGTCTCCAGCACACCACCATCACGCGCCGAAACAAAGTAGGCACCGGCGCAGTCCTTCTCCGCGACCGCCTCCACAAGTGTGGCACCGCGGTAGAGCAACCCTGCACCGTCATCTGTGGCGTAGCCAGCCGGCAACGTGCCGTTACCGACAACCTTGTGCAGCATCGGTCGCCGCTGCGCCTCCGTGTCGTAGTGCACGCCATTGGCGTACGGGAGGAAACGCAATCCGTTCCCGATGGGCTCAAGGGTCGGGCCGAACGAATCAGTCAATCCTCCGCTGTGCCAGCAGATCGAGCCTGCGGAGATCCCGGTGAGCACCACCCCGGCCTGCCACGCCGCACGCAGAGCCGTATCGAGTTCGTGCACACGCCACAGCGCGAGCAGGTTGGCGACACTGCCGCCGAACACCCAGACCACATCTTGCTCCAGCAGATGCGCTGTCGTGTCAGCGACGGTCGGCATCGGGAACAACGCGATATGCGACGGAGCGAAGCCGCGCCCCTGCGCCGCCTCGGTCAAGTGATGCAGCGTGGCCCTGTCGTCGCCCATCGCGGTGGCCAGAAAACACACCCGCGGCGCGCGACCTTCGACCCCGGACAATTCCACCGCGAAGTCGGTCAACGCTGTGAACTCGAAGCGAGTGCGCAGCCCAGCACCGATTCCCCCGCTGGTGGCGAGGATCGTCGGCTCATCGGCGGGCATCCATCGACGGTAGAGCGGCTCATGCTGGTGCACAACCGATTAGTTGTCATCGGCGGCTCCCGTCGCTGCCGCCTGTCACACTGCAGACATGGAGATCATCAACCTTCCGAGAAGGTTCTTGGACGGCGACAGTTTTGGCAGCCGCGGCATCGCAATGTGCAGTATCTCCGGGTTCGATGCCGACGTCAGCTGTCGCGTGCATATCGCCTGGTGTGAACCCGACAGTGCGCTTGGATGCCATCGCGCGGGATGACACCAACTCTTCGCAGTCATCACCGGAACTGGGTGGGTAGCCGGAGCCGATGGCGTCCGTGTCCCCATCAGCGCCGGTCAGGCTGCCTTGTGGAGTCCGGCCGAGGTGCACGAGTCGGGCTCCGAGACCGGAATGGGGGTTCTTATCGTCGCAAGCGATCGGCCGCTTCCCTGAGGGGTGAACCAGCGCCTTACCAAGGGGGGCGCCTCAGCTCATGCTGCCCGATGGTCCCCGTTTCCCGGAAGTAGCGCGAAGAATCCCGCGACCGTCACGAACGCCTGGAAAGGGTTTGTTCCATTGCCTTTCCGGGCCTCGTGTCCAGAAAAGAACAGCTACACGGCGTCGTCGGCTGCCGCATATGACCTGATGCAGCAAGCCAAGGGTCGTTCACCGGCCCTGCACGCCAACGCAATCGTCGACATCGCGCGCGCTCGGTGCGCGGCGCCCCCGTCATTGTTGGATGTCGCCTGCGGGACAGGCGCCCACCTTTCCCCTAGTGCCCACGGAAGCAACCGAATTCTTCGCGATGCGTTAAGAACTCACCATCGGTAGTCGGCGCCACCGACGAAAGTAGTGTCGGCAACGTCGGGTTGTAGTGCTGCGTCGGCAATGGCAGTGGCGAACTCTTCGACGGTGGGCAATGGCCCGTGATCACGGCGGGCTTCCACCGCGGCGGGGTCCTTGCGGTGCAAGAGCCGGACGATGATGGTTCCATCGATCATGTCCCCCGACACCACCTTCAAGGCGATTCCGCGTTCTGCAAGTGCGGGTTTGACGGCAAGCAGCGCATCTTCACCCGCACGTTTGCTCGCCGCGATCGGTTCGTATCCCGCGGGTACCGGTCGACCGGGAGAGAAATGTGCCTGGTGGCTGGTGACAAACACGATCCGCGCTCCCGCCGGCATCTGCGGCAGCGCACGGGTGACCAACTCGCATTGCGCATCGCGATTCAATCGCATGGCGTAGCCCGAGTCCGCACCGCGCTCCAGCCCGCCGGAGGCGTTGAGCACCAACACATCGAGAACCCCGAATCGGTGGTTGATCGTAGCGAGCAGTGCCTGAACCTGTGTGTTCTCGCAGACGTCAGCCCCTATCGCGGTGGCATGACCGCCTGCAGCTCGAATCTCGTCGACCACAGCCCAGGCCCGTTTCGCCTTCTCGCGGTAGTTGATCACCACGTGCAGACCGCGGGCGCCGAGTTCTCGCGCGACCTGAGCCCCGATACCGCGGGAGGCACCCGTCACCAAAGCAACACGTCGTCGCGACTCGGTACCGCAAGCAGCCTCTTGTTTCTCGTATTGAGTCATCGCCGTCGCCTCCGATCGATCATCATCCTTAGACTTTACTTAATTTAGTCTTATTTTTCTTATTTTGAGTTAGCGTTCGGTATCACTCGATACGCAAGGGGAGGCGTGCACGACATGACCGCACATGCTGTAGTCCTGGGCGCCGGCATCGCCGGCCTGCTCGCTGCCGCGGCACTCGCCGATTCAGGCCACCACGTCACCATCGTCGAACGAGACCAACTACCCGACAGCCCGTCTCCACGTCGCGGCATTCCCCAGGGCCCGCACCTGCACAGCGTGCTGTCGAAGGGATGGCAGACTATCGAGGACCTCGTGCCCGGCGTACTCGACGATCTGGTCGCCGCGGGCGCCCACGTTCTCGACGACACGCAACTGGGTGCGCGGATGCACCTTCAGAATGGTCCGTACGGATTCAACCGCACCGACGCCCTCACCGACCCCGCAGCGTTGGCCCACTATCTGGTGACGCGACCGCAGTTGGAGTATGTGTTGCGCCGTCGCGTCACCAACCGGCCCACCGTCACGATCGCCGACGGCCAGGACATCGGCGAGTTCGTCGTCTGCCGACCCGGGCGCATCTCCGGCGTCACCGTTACCGACCGACAGACCGGCACCACACGCGTACTGGATGCCGAACTGATTGTCGATGCCAGCGGACGTGCCACACGCACACCCCTGCTTCTCGAACAGCTGGGCTATCCGCGTCCGCCCCAACGCGCGTTCAGGGTACGCGGCGTGTACTACAGCCAGCACCTGGCCATCGGCGACCAGAATTCCTTCCCGGAGCGGCTCATCCTGGTCATCCCGTCCGGTGGCAAGGGACGCGGCGGACTCATCGCCGGTGAACGTGGCACCTGGACATTGACCATCGCGACCCACGATGACGATGCTCAACGCGCACCAGAATCGTTGACAGACATGTTGACCCGTGCTGAGTCCTTCATGCCCGCACACGTCGTGCCCGCGATCCGTGAGGCCCGGGCGTTGTCCGATATCGCGGTGTATCGCTACCCCGGCGGTATCTGGCACCGCTATGACCGTGCCGCGCACCTGCCCGACGGACTCCTGGTCGTCGGGGATGCCCTGTGTTGCCTGGATCCCATCCACGGCCAGGGAATCACCTTGGCTGCCAGGCATGTTCACGTGCTACGCGCACACCTCGCCGTGCACGGCCTCGACAACCCCCAGGCCTTCTACCGAACGCTCGCCGAGATCATTGCGCCCGTCTGGGCCACCAACAGGCCGCCAACCGCTCACCGGCGAAGCGGCATCACCGAGCGAGCGCAGCGTCGAGCACTGCACTGGGTCCGGCACCGGATACTCGCAGCCGCCGAAGATGACATCGTGATCACCGAACGGCTTGTCCGCGTCGTCAACATGATCGATCCGCCACGGCGGCTTTTCGATCCGAGGCTTCTTGCTCGTGTCGCCGGGCATCACGTACGTCGAGCCCTACCATCACGCGATCGTAAGACCACAGACAGCATTTGACACCGCCGACCTCAGGCGGCGATGAGGCGGATGGGAAGTTGTGCGTAGCCGCGGATGATGTTGTTGACACCCCAGATCGGCCGGCCGGTCACCTCGATGCGGTCAACGCGCTCGATGAGCGCCTTGAGCATCGCCGTGGTCTCCAGCCGGGCCAAGCCCTGTCCGGCGCAGGCGTGGGCGCCGCTACCGAACGCGACGTGCCGTCCGGCATCGTTGCGGATGTCGAACACATCGGGGGCATCCCATTCACGTTCGTCACGGTTGGCCGAGGCGTACATCACCAGTACCCGAGCACCTGCCGGAAGGCGCACGCCGCCCACGACGCTTTCCCGCGCCGTCTTGCGGGTAAAAGCCCGCAGTGGCGACTCGAAGCGAACCACTTCGTTGATGGCGTGGGGAATCCGGGCGGGATCGTCCTTCAGCAGTTCCCACTGCTCCGGGTGGGTGGCGAACAGATACAAGGCACTGGAAATGGCGCTGATCGTCGTATCCAGCGACGGCGCGATGTAGTCGATGAGCAACGGTGGCACCTCTTCGGTGTCCAGGGTGCCTTCGTCGACGGCAGTCAGCAGTTCATGAGCCATGCTGCCGGGCAGCACGTTGCGCTCACGTACCACCCGCTGGGCGAAGCGCAGCATGTGCAGGCTTCGCGGAAGGGCCTGCAGCGCCTGCACATTGACCGGCCCGAGGATATCGAACGTGGCTGCGCCCCAGTCGAGTAGGTGTTTGCGCTCACCGCGGGGCCACCCAACCAGGTCGGGCACGACGGCCAGCGGTAGGGCGGTCGCCAGGTCGGCGACCCCATCCACAGTCCGCCGGGCCAATGCTGCATCGACGATGGCCCGTGCCAGGGCGTCGACGTCCTCGCCGAGGGTGCGCAGCGCCCGGGGCATCAGCCGGTGCGCGAGGAGCTTGCGGCGCCTGTCGTGATCGGCGCCGTCGCTGTTGAGCGTGGTGCCCCGCGACAGACGATTGGTCAGCGGATTGGCAGCAACGCCGTGCCCGGAAAGGAACAGATCATCGTCGCGCAGAGTCGCCTTGCATTCGCTGAAGCGCGGCAGGGCGTAGAGGCGATGTCGCGGCAGCCACACCACCGGCCCCAGCCGGCGCATCGCCAGGTAGTGCGGGTACGGGTCGATAAGTGCCGGGTGGGCATAGATATCGGGCCGGTATACCGGTACTGCCGTGGGTGGGCGAAACACGTCGAGGATTCCTATTCGTGAAAGGCTTGCGGCACAGGAAAAATCTGAAGGGCGGCCAGACTCTGTGCACGCCTATGGGTGGGCGTGGTGGTGATCGCGTCGAAATAGTGGAACTGCGCGACAGATGGTGGCGAGGTCGCGGCCGGCCATCATGACCGTGCCATCGGGTCGCACCACTGCGCCTGTGACGTGTTGGCGGCGCAACCATCGATCCAGGTCGGAACCCTGCTCGGCGTAGACAGCTTGCGCACCCCGGAAAATGAGGGTGTCCTGTTGCGCAGCGCTCAGGGCAGTGTTGGTGACGACCCCGAAGCGCGGCCCGAGATGCTCATCGAGGCGAGTACCGTCGTCGAGCAGTGCGTTCGGGCACAGTTGCCCAGCGATGCCGCCCGGACGCAGCGAGCGCCGCACCATCGTCGAAGAGTGAAGTGGCGGAGTGCGGGAGTCGATGACCTTCGCTCTCAGTCCCGGCACCACATGCAGGTGCGGCAGCAGAAGGGCTCGCGCCGCGGCGCCGATGCGCCCCCCGGAGGTCATGGCGCGACCGATGTTGAGTGCCAGCGAGATCATGTGGCGCGCGTGCGGGCGACGCTCGGTCTCATAACTGTCGAGCACGCTCGGCGCAAGATCGCGGTGGTGCACGCCGGCGATCTTCCAGGCCAGATTCATCGCGTCACGCAAACCGGCTCCCATACCCTGGCCGATGAACGGCGGTGTCAGGTGCGCGGCATCGCCGAGCAGAAACACGTTGCCGCGGCGCCAGCGGTCGGCGAGCTGGGCTCGAAATGTGTACTCCGCGGTGCGAATCAGGTGCAGCGAGGCCTCCTCGACACCTCGCATCCAGGGCGCGATCAACGGACGAAGCTCGGTCAAGGTGGCGTAATCGTCGACTGACTCGTGGTCCAACATGCGGAACTCCCAGCGGTAGCGATCACGACCGATCCGCATGTACGTCCCGGCTCGATGGTCGTCACAGAGCTGATGCACGCCCTCCCACTGCTGCAGGTCGGCGTCGGTCGCGATGTCGATCACCAGCCAGCGCTGATCGAACCCCATGTTGCGCATCTCGGCGCCGATCGCCCTGCGGACCATGCTGTTTGCCCCGTCGCAGCCCAGCACGAAGTCTGCCGTGATCACTGAATCCAGTCCGGTCGTGCGGTTACGCACTCGCAGGCGGAGCGGGCTGCCGGTGGTCAGCACGTCGACAACCTCGGTGTCACCCCGAAACTGCGCATGCCGGTACCGAGTCAGGTTGGTGCGCAACACTTCTTCGAGTTGCGGCTGGTCGAACATGTTGGCGGCCGGAAAGCCGTTCCGGGTGACCAAGGTGTCGCGCCGGAATCGTGCCAGCACGGTCATCTCACGGTCGATCAGCTGCAGACCACGGGCCGGCCAAGCGATGGCAGCGAACTCTTGCGCGACTCCGAGGCGCCCCAGGATGCGGTAGACCTCATCGTCGAGATGGACCGCCCTGGGTTGCGGGTAGACCTGCGACCACCGGTCGAGCACCAACGTCTCGACGCCGTATTGGGCCAGCAGTGTGGCCGCGGTGATTCCGGTGGGACCACCACCGACTATCGCCACCGGCACATGCTCGACGCTCTCCTGTTGCGTGGAGTTGGTCACGGTTCGGTGATCTCGTGGTTCACTGCGAACGCTTTCACCGTCCGCTCCACAGCGGCACGGTCGGCGGTCGCTGCAAGGTCGATCATGACCACTGGCACTCCTGCATCGATCGTGCCGTGCACACTGAGTACCCCCGCGTGACCGCTCAACGCCTCGGCCACAGCATGTTCGGCCGCAATGGCGCGAAGCGGCACCTTGTAGGGCTTGCCGACGTCGGTGACCGGTATCGCATCGATGATGGTGACGCACTTGGGCGCCGCCGCGCGTTCAGTGATGTGTCCAACGGCGAAGGCCGCCAGTTCGTCGCCGGTGACGGTGGCGCCGGGCCGCACAGTGACGAATCCGACCGGTACTTCGCCCGAGTGGGCGTCGGGTCGCGCCACGGCTGCGGCCGCGGTGACGTCGGGATGAGCCAGCAGCACGTCCTCGATGAGCGCGGGGTCGATGTTGTGGCCGCCACGGATGATGAGGTCTTTGGCCCGGCCCGCGAGGTAGATGAAGCCCTCCTCGTCGACACTTGCCAGGTCGCCGGTGTCGAGCCAGCCGTCGCGCAGCGCTCCACGACCGTCGAGCACGTAACCGTGCTCGGCACGTCCGGTGACGTAGCCGGGAAATACCGTCGGCCCACTGATGGCCAATGTGCCGACCTGCCTGGGTAATACGTCGTGCCAGGAACCGTCGTCGCCAATCTCGACGACGCGGAGTTGCTGGTAGGGCATGCGCTGTCCGACCGATCCCGGCCGAGGATGGTCGGCGAAGCTCCGCGCACTGGCGCACGTAGCCTCGGTGAGCCCGTAACCCTCGACCAGATTCACGCCCGTGGCACTGAGGAAGTCTTGGCGCACGGTGTCCGGTAACGCCGAGGCGCCCGACACCGCCGAGGTCAGCGTCGTGATATCGGCGTCGACCGGGATCTGGGCCAGCACCGCGTACACGGTGGGTACGGCGCTCATCGCCGCCAACCGGTAGTGTTCCACAATCTTCCAAAAGTGTTGATACAGGCCCATATCACGGTAGCCGAGCGGTCCTGCCCACACCACCGACCGGCCACGCAGCAAGGGCGCGAGCAGGGTGACTAGCAGCGCGTTGACGTGGAACAGCGGTAAGGCCGCGAACACCGCGGCATCATCAGCGAGGTCGGCGCTGAGTGCCACCATCCAGGCGTCGGCCACCTCGTTGCCATGGGTGTGCGCAGCCAGCTTCGGCATTCCGGTGGTTCCGCCGGTATGGAACAGCGCGGCCAGCTGCGCGGTATCGGGGGTACCGTCTTCGAGCGGTTGCGGGTCTTGTTCGGCCGCAAGTGTCGAAAGATAGCCAACGCGGATGCCCGACAGTGCGGGGAGCGGTTCCGGCACATCGTGCGCCAACGTCGGGCGCACCAGCAGCACGGTGTCGAGCAGACCGGCATCGGCCAGAATGGCGGCGCGTTCGATGCCTCTGGGGTCCAGGTCAGGTGCCGCAGTGATCAACAGGCGAGCGCCCGAGAGGCGGGCCAACTCGAGAACGTGCTGGTCCGACAGAGACCCGTTGATGGGTACCGCGATGCCGGCGGCCTGCGCCGCCAATGTGGCGGTGATCAGTTCGTCGCAGTTCGGGCTGATCAGCAGTACCGCATTGTCGCGATTGATCCCGCAGCGACGAAGGGCTTTCGCCGTCCGCGTGACATCGTCGGCCAGCTGCCCGAAGGTGCGACGTGCACCTCTCTGATAGTCGGCCCCCTCAGCCAAGACCGTGATCGCGGTGCGGTCAGGCCACAGTTGTGCGGCCCGCAGGACCACGCCGTAGGTGGATGTCGGGAGCCCTCGACTTTCCAAGGGCACCTGTTCGATGGCAGGCAGATCCTGGGGCGATTGCGCGGCAGGCCACAACAGATCGGCGTTCATGTGTGGCGCACCGTCAGCCGCTGCGCACCGAGGTCGATGGCCCCGTCATCGGTGCCGACCGATGCTTCGACGATGTCGCCGTGCTGCAGGTACTTCGGGTTGTTCGCCTGGCGAGAGAAGAAGGCTTTCCATTTCACCGCGGGCGGCAGCAGGTTTCCAATCATCTCGATGGGCTTGGGCGGGGCCGTCAGCGCGGTACCGGCCGGAGTGCCCGTCAGCACCAGGTCACCGGCAGCCAGGTCTTGGAAACGCGTGAGCGACTGCAGTGCCTGCAATGGGCGATACAGCATGTCTCCTTCGACCAGCGCATTCTGGCGTTCTTCACCGTTGACCGACAGCCTGAGCCGTAGATCACCGAAACGCCCGATTTCGTTGGCATCCAGGAGAACCAGGGCCGGCCCGACCGGGGTGAAGGTCGGGTACGACTTCGCTTCGTAGAATTGAATTTGGGGAAGTTGGATGTCACGGGCGGAGACGTCGTTGGTGATCGTCAGTCCGGCGATGACATCCGCGAGGTTGTTCTCCGTCACGGTCGAACCGGCCGGGACATCACGACCGATGACCAGACCGATCTCGACTTCGTAGTCCAGCAGTGCGACGTGCGCTGGGCGCACGATCTCCCCGAACGGGCCGGTGATCGACGCCGACGATTTCCGAAAGAACGTCAGGGGCACCGTCTTCGGGTTCATCCCGGAATCCTTGACGTGGGACTCGAAGTTCGTCATCTGCGCAATCACGCGGCACGGCGTGGTCACCGGGGACATCAGCGTCAGATCGTCGACGGACACAGTCTCACCACCGGCGGCAGCCGCTCCGATGGCGCCGCGGTCGGCCAGCAGCTCGGCGGTCGTGATGGCAGATGTGGAGATTCGGGAGGCACCTTTGGCGGTCTGCACCCACCAGCCATCGGAGGTGCGCAGCACAGTTGTGGTCATGAGATCGCTACTTTCAGTAGGCCGACGAGGCGGTTGAGATCGAATTCGTTGTCCCCGCGCAATGCGTTGACCATCGAGGTCAGCTGATGCGGCACCGCACGCGGGCTGGCATCGAGGAAGTCTTTTGTCGCCGGTGGCCCCCACTGGGCCAATCCGGATGCCGTGAACGGGGCCCAGCCGGGCTCGAGCGTGTTGTCGAACATGTCACCATCGGCGAAGTGCTCGACCAGGAACCCATCCGGATCACGCCAGTAGTCGAACAACTGGCTGCCCTGGATGTGGCGGCCGATGCCCCACGACCGGAAGTAGCCGCGCTCTCGTAGGTATTCACCGCCGGCGGCCAACGCGTCCAGATCGCTGACCTCGTACGCCGAGTGCACATACTGGTTGGCCGGCCCCAACGCCAGTGCCAGCGTGTGGTGGTCTGCCGGAGTGGTGCCGCGATCGCACCGGATGAAGCTCATCGCCGGCCCGCGCGCCCGCTGCCCTGGAAAAAACAGGAAGTCGCTGACGATCATCCCGAACGTGTCCAGATACCAGTTGAGTGTCTTCAGATAGGTGGTGGATTGCAACACCACGTGGCCCAACCGCTGGACGCGAGTCGGCACCCGTGGTGGACGTACGGTGTCGTTGATGCGCACCAGGGCCTGGCCGGTATTGAGGACCTGCGGCGGCTGAACAGGCTGGGCCGGCAACTCGCGCACACCCGCGACTACCTTGACCGCCATTCCACTCGGATCGGTCAGCTGCACCGCCGTCCCACCGATGGATTCCGGAAGCGCGCGCAGCGGGGCGCCGGTCTTGTCGGCCAACCGCAGCACGTCGACCTCGTCGGCGGCGCGTAAAGCCAATCCCGCGAACCGGGATCGCTTGCCGCGACGCAGGATCACGCAGGGAGAGCCTGCCTGCGTGCCGCGTAGGTACAACTGGTGCGGCTCACGCAGCGCAATACCGAAACCGAATGCACGCGCGAACGCTTCGGCCCGGACCAGATCGGGTTTGTCGAATTCCAGCCAGGCGATGTCCGCAACACGGATGATCGGATCCTTCACCCGCCCTGGATGCTCACCGCGCAGCGCGCCGTGTTCGCTGTGCAGGTCCTTGTGACCGTCCTGATGCGGCTCGACCGCCTGTGCCACGCTGCACCTCCTCCATCGGGTTTTCTGAGGAAATCGTCACACACGCCCAGATACTCAGTCAAGAGAAGTTGACGAAATCCTCACAATTGCCGCCGCTGCTATCATCGCGCCATGGATCTGCCCGAGCGCGGTATCGCCGCAGCTGCGGGTACGCCGGTCAGCCGCCTGGAGCGGCGCAAACTGCGTACCCGTCGCGCATTGATACGTGCGGCACAGGGCTTCATCGCCCAGGGAAAGACGAGCGTTCCGATCCTGGAGATCACCCAGGCGGCGGATGTGGGCATGGGGTCGTTCTACAACCACTTCGCCACAAAGGAAGAGCTCTTCGACGCGGCATTGGCCGATGCTCTTGACGATCTCGGCGCCCTGCTCGACGTTTTCACCGGTTCCATCTCCGACCCCGCCGAGGCCTTCGCGGCCAATTACAGGTTGAGCGGCCGACTGTTTCGCTACCGCCCCCAAGAAGCAGCATTACTACTCTCGCACGGCGACTCGTTGATCCTGTCGAATCGTGGACTGTCGCCTCGCGCGCTCCGTGACATCACCGCAGCCGTCGACCAGGGCCGTTTCACGATAGTCGACCCTGAGTTGGGCCTCGCCATCGCCGGAGGCATGTTCGTCGGCTTGGCCACGCTGCTGCGGGATCGACCCGAACGGGAGACGGCGGAGACCGTCGATGCCGTGACCGAACGCCTGCTGCGAACGCTCGGTATGACGCCCAAACAGGCCCGAACGCTCTGCCAGAAGGAGCTTCCGGATATCTCAGCTCTCCGCGATTCACCCGCCGGGTGGCCTGCGCTCATGAACCCCGACGCGCCCGCTCGTTCAACCGATTGATGCGTGTCGCCGCGTTGACCGGCAGTATGAAAGTCACTGAGCAGTAGGGGTTTTGCTTGCCGCCTTGTCGGCCCTCCGCCACCGCAACCGGGTAACGCCAATTACTCCCGCGACCGACCGTCGACCGATGTGGTGATGACGACGACGGCCTCGGCCGCACCGTCGATGGCGGCATACCGATGGCGTCGATCGCTCGACCAACTGAGGGCTTGCCCCTCCTCGATCAGAGTTTCCTCACCAATCGGTCCGACGAGCACCCGTCCGGCGACCACGGTGAGGTGTTCCCGGGAACCCACACCGTGCGGCGGCGAGACGTGGTCGGCACCCGCAGGAAACTCCAGGCGAAAAACCTCGACGGTGGCCCTCGCCAAGTTCCGCACCGACAGCAGGACCGCGCGCATTCCACCGGCGGCGGCCGAATGGACGCCGGGAACCTCGCCGACCAGTGCGGTCAGGGGTACATCGAGAGGTGCACACAGGGCGTAGAGGGTCTCGATCGTGGGATTGCGCTTGCCGGCTTCGATCTCGGACAGCGAGCCCTTCCCCACTCCGGCACGTCGCGCCAGTTCAGAGAGACTGAGGCCGCGCTCAGCCCGTAGGTCCCGTAGTTGGCGGCCGATGTCTCCCGCAGTCATTCCACTACGGTACGTTCTACGCACAGAACGTTCCGTAAACAGAACGAGGTTGGGTGGGTGGACCAGAACGTTTCGAAAGCAGTGCCGGTGTCCGCCGGGGTGGTGTGCGCGCTCGTCGGGTTCACATCCTCGTTTGCCGTAGTCCTTGCGGGACTGCATGCAGCAGGGGCGAATTCAGACCAGGCAGCGTCGGGTCTGACGGCGTTGAGCCTGGCGATGGGGCTGTCCTCCGTTCTCTTGGCGTGGAAGTTCAGAATGCCCATCACCAGCGCGTGGTCGACACCGGGCGCCGCGCTGCTCATCAGCACCGGCGCGGCGGCCGGCGGATGGCCCGCTGCCGTCGGCGCGTTCCTCGTCACCGCAGTCCTTCTCCTCGCGACCGGGCTCTGGCCAATGCTTGCTCGTGTGGTCGCCCGCATCCCACACTCGGTGGCGCAGGCGATGCTGGCGGGGGTGCTGCTGCCGCTGTGTATTGCTCCGGTGACCGCCCTGGCCGACGATCCGGTCGTGATTGCGCCTGTGCTGGTGGTGTGGTTGATCGCGGCGGCGATCCGGCCCCGCTGGGCGGTACCGGCGGCATTCGGCGTGGCCCTCCTCGTGCTCGCCGCGACGCTCGTGAGAGAACAATCGGTGCCCCCAGCATCGGCGTGGATACCGCACCTCGAGGTGACCACACCCAGCCTCACCGTGGCCGCCGTCACCGGCATCGCGCTGCCGCTGTACATCGTCACCATGGCCGCGCAGAACATCCCCGGCGTCGCGGTCATGAAGGGGTTCGGCTACCAAGTCCCCTGGCGCCCGACGCTCACGGTCACCGCGATCGCGTCGCTGGTAGCGGCTCCGTTCGGCGGTCACGCCGTCAACCTCGCGGCCATCAGTGCCGCACTGGCCGCGGCGCCGGATGCCGACCCCAACCCTCGGCGCCGCTGGATTGCTGCAGTCACCACCGGTGCTGTGTATTGCGCACTCGGCGTCGCCTCGACGGGATTGACATTGGCCGTGCTCGCGGCCCCGGCCGGCCTTGTGCAAGCGGTCGCCGGGGTCGCGCTGCTCGGGGCGTTCGCCGGCGCCTGCGCGGGCGCCATGGCCGACGAATCTGCCCGCCTCCCGGCCGCGGTGACGCTCGTCGTCGCGGCCTCGGGAACGACGGTCGCAGGAATTGGTTCCGCGTTCTGGGCCCTCCTGGTGGGCGTGATCGCCCACCGGATTTTCAGGTCGACCGTTCCGAGACGCACGTGATCGGGGGTGCACGAACACTTCGGCCAGCGGTGGGTTGCCGCTGACCCGTTCCACCGCAATCTGTTTAGAGAAGAAACGTCGTTCAAGTGGACGGTCCCGATCCCGGTGATATCAGGTATGCGAGGCCCTAGACAGCCAGCTGTCTCGCTTCAGAACATCGAGGCGAATCACAGGACTTGTCTCGGCAGAAATAGATCTCTTGCCAGCCGCACCCATGCACTTGCCGGCTTCGGCACTCTTCAACGTCTAGCGTGGACGCAATGGGGTTGTTCAGCCATGAGGTGTTCCCGGACCCGGGCGAGGGCGTTGTTGGCGGCGGGGCCGTTGAGAGGGCACGCAGTGCTGAAGTTGACCAATTCGGATCAGATGATCCGGTGGTCGTCGGTCCGGGGCTACCGCCCGAGGACGGTTCGTGCGGTCAGTTCGCCGTGCAGTTCCACGTGTCGACGTCCATGCTGGTCGGGTTGACACGTATTGCTGGGTTGCGCGGGGTCAGCGTGCCGGAGGTGTGCCGGCAGGTCATCGGTGTGTTCGTTGCCCAGCAGCAGGGCGAGTTGGGTGCGTTGCTCGCTGCTGAGACCGAGGCGGCAGAATACCGGCCGAGTTTGGGTGAGGCGTAGGCGCATCCGCGCGGTCCGGTCAACCGGTGCGTCATCCGCTTGTGGTCAGCAGCGTTGACGCGATCGTGGCGAGTGCTTTCACCGCGGATGTGGCGTCGCGCTGATACTGCGCATGCACAATGGCGCCATCGATCGCCAGGCCGAGTGCTTGTGCCGTGCGTGTTCGGCTCACACCGGGCGGAAGTGTCGCCTTGATGGCCGCAACCATATCGGCTTTGTGCCGAGCGGTGATGGCGTGGACCTCGGGCAGTTCGGCACCGATCTCGTTGACACTGTTGATGAACGCACAACCACGAAACGAGTCCGCGGTCAGCCATTCTTCGATCGCCGATACCACGGCCGGGCGACGACGACTGCGGGCAGCGTGGCGATCGAGTGCGTCGACAAACCAGTCCATCCAGCGTCGGTGCCGCAATTCCAGGAACGCCAGGATCAGTGCGTCCTTACTGGGAAAGTGACGGTAGAAGGTCACCTTGGTGACACCAGCTTGGGCTATCACCTTGTCGATGCCCGTCGCTCGAATTCCCTCGCGGTAGAAGAGCCGGTACGCCGTGGCCAGTATCCGTTCCCGGGCCGGGAGGCTCGGGACGTCGACATGCGGATCCAGATTCTGGGCGACGTTCACATCATCATTGTAGACAGCTCTGTCTACATGCGCTAGCGTATTGACCGTGTAGACAGATCTGTCTACACGGTCTGGCTCCACGAAAGAAAGACAACGACGATGAACATGCCTTCCGAGATCGATGTCAAGCCCCCGGTTCCGCCGTTCACTGACCAAACAGCCGCGCTGAAGGCCAGGCTTGCTGAAGACGCCTGGAACAGCCGCGATCCTCAGCGCGTAGCGCAGGGCTACTCGGCTGATAGCGTCTGGCGCAATCGATCAGCGTTCGTGACAGGCCGTGCGCAGATCATCGAATTCTTGAGCGACAAGTGGCACCGCGAACACGAGTATCGACTCATCAAGGAACTGTGGGCGCACAGCGAAGACCGCATTGCGGTCCGTTTCGCATACGAGTATCACGACAATTCGGGCCAATGGTTCCGCGCCTACGGCAACGAGAATTGGTTGTACAACGAGCACGGCCTGATGACACACCGGCACGCCAGCATCAACGACGTGCCGATCACCGAAGGAGAACGCAAGTTCTTCTGGGACATGAACGCGCCACGGCCGGCAGATCATCCGAGCCTGTCTGAACTGGGACTGTGACTTTTGCGTCTCGCGCCCCGGCATCTCGACAGGTGCCACGGAGCTCTCGACGAGGGCGCCTGCAAAGCAGCTCTACGGAGGGGCATCGAGCTCTTTGGTAGCAAGTCGGGTGTGGCTGCAAGATGACATGTCCCGACCCGCTGATCAGACAGCAGTCCGTCGTCTCGCACCGGCGGCGCCATGGCTTATCTCATCGAGCGTGGCCAGGGTCTGTGCTGTCCGCCTCCCAAGTAATCACCGGACTGCGCTGATGCGGGCCTCCCGCGAAATCGCCGATTCTGCGGGAACATAAGTGTCGTGAGGACCGGGCTTTCGGGAGCGAGCAGATTCTGGATCAGTGTGGCGGCAGGCATTGCCACCGGCGCGGTCACATGGTTGCTGTCAGACCGCTGGCCGGTCGGCCTGCTCGTGGTGGTCATCGCCACCGCGACGATCTACGTCGTATGGGCAGTCAGCGTGCTGTGGCCGATGGATCCGGAACGCACCCGCGTGCATGCGAGCGAAGCGGATGTCGACGACGAGATCGGCGATCTCGTGATGCTGCTCGTACTCGCCGCAAGCCTTGCGGCAATCGGAATATTGCTGGCGTCCGCCAACGACCGGGACAGGGTCTCCTATGCGGGTTTGTCCCTGGTGGCGATCTTCGCGACGTGGGCGCTGCTCCACACCATGTACACGGCGCGCTACGCCCGCATCTACTACCAGGGTGAGCCAGGCGGCATCGACTTCAATGCGCAGGTGCTTCCGCGCTACGTGGATTTCTACTACTTCTCGTTCAACCTCGGGATGACCTACCAAGTGTCCGATACAGCCGTCACCGCATCCGCCATCCGGGCCGAAGTCCTTAGACATTGCCTTTTCAGCTATATCTACGGGACCGTAATCATCGCGTGCACAATCAATCTCGTCATCAACCTTGTCGGATGACCGAACACATGCCGGAGAGACTCCCGCGGGTGTCCAAGTACGCCGGTCTGTTGCAGTTCCTGTTGCCGTACTAGTTCGCACGCCGGGCGAAGGACCCAGACGCTGCGGTGATGGACGTCCTCTTGTTCGCCTACGGCGCTGCTGCCGATCTGATGGCGTGGGACCGGACGGGCTGCCCTGAGGTGAAGATGCCTGCGGCGGACGTGGAGGTCCGCCGAGGCTATTGGTCGTCCGACCCCGAGTCGCCGTAGTGCCACGACAGGGTTCGCACAGGGGTCACGTAGATGTAGGTGGCACCCGGCCTCGGCGCGGTGGGCCAATCGGACTCCGGGACGCCGCGTGACCGGGCACCGTGCCGTGCAAGCTCGAGCGTTTCAGCGGCTTCCCGAACGATACGTGCGTGACCTTGGAACATCACGCCGCGGATATCCGCCATGGTGGAGCCGTCTTCGAGCATGACGCTTACGGCCGGGTTGCGCTCTATATTGGCCACCTTGCGCGTGCCATCTCGCACACCCATGACGACATCGCCGCCCATTCGGAAGTATCCCAGCGGCACGGTGTGCGGGAATCCGTCCTTGTCGATGGTCGTCAGGATCGCCCAGCCTGGACGGCTGTCGAGAAGCGCCTCGATTTCGTCGTCAGTGAGTTTGCGCGGCATGTGACGAGGTTACTCTGGGGCGGCGGCAGTCCCCTCACTGTCGTCGGCTCAGGCAAGCCCCTGTCGCTACCTCGCCATGTTCGTGAAGCGCGACAGGTGAAGCTGGTGCGCCACAGTGATATTTGCGGTCGGGCCGTTACGGTGCTTACCGAGGATAATGTCGGCCTCACCGCCACGCGGGTCTTCGCGGTCGAAGGCGTCGGGGCGGTGCAGCAGCATCACCATATCGGCGTCCTGCTCCAGCGAGCCGGACTCACGAAGATCGGAGACCTGCGGGCGCTTATCGGTGCGCTGCTCGGGACCACGGTTGAGCTGACTGATCGCGACCACCGGCACGTGCAGTTCCTTGGCCATCAGCTTGAGACTTCGGGAGAAATCCGACACCTCCTGCTGGCGTGAGTCGTACTTCTTGCCCGAGCTCATCAGCTGTAGGTAGTCCACGACGATCAGCTGAAGATCGGCCTTCTTCTTCAGCCGACGAGCCTTCGCGCGGATCTCCATCATGGTCAGGTTCGGCGAATCGTCGATGTAGAGCGGCGCCTCGCTGATCTCACTCATGCGCCGCGCCAACCGCGTCCAGTCGTCATCATTCATTCGGCCTGATCGCATATCGCCGAGCTTGATGTTGGCTTCGGCCGACAGCAGGCGCATGACGATCTCGGACTTGCTCATTTCCAGCGAGAAGATCACGCTGGCGAGCTGGTTCTTGATCGAGCAGGACCGCATGAAGTCCAGGCCGAGCGTGGAATTGTGCGTGGGCACCATCGATCGGCTCGCGAGGTACATGTGGCTGCCGTTGTCGACCTCCACGCACCGAACGGGCACCGAGTCGACCGGACGAACGTCGACGATGAACCGCGACGAACGGCGCGCCGATCCACTGTTCGCACGGCGATCCTTGTGCAGCAGTGCTTTTCGCTCAAGGCCGAAGACGATGTCGTCGGTCGAGAACGTCAATGTGTATGCGGTCGAGGTTTCCTGGCTGCGCCCGGCCACCCGCTTCGTCGACAGCTGGCAGCGGTAGCCGAGGCTGACGATCAGCTCTTCGACATCAGCGGCCAACCGGCGGCTGGTGACGCTGAACTGGACCGAACCGCCCTTCGTCACCGTGCCGTCGGTGTCCAGAAGCCCGGCCAGCAAAGCGCGTCGCTGGCTCTCCGACGCCCGCAGATAGTGCATCGGAATGTGCTTGTCGCCCAGAACTCCGATGGTCCGCAAGCGAGCCTCGAAGGACCCTACGGCGACACCTTCACCCTCGATCCGCATGAGAATTTCGGGATCTGCGGTGGTTATCTGCGCGGCCGCGCTGGTGCCCTCGCCGAGCCAGGCGCCGAGCGTGTACGGCGGAACCAGCAGGTCGGCATCAGCGGCCACCAAAGGCTTAGCATTGGACACCGAATGATTGAGCCGCCGGTCCTTCGTCGCGCAACGCAGTGTCCGGGAGATCTCTTCGGTGGTACGTACTTCGGCGAACGTGCGCTGATTCTTGTACCGGTTGTAACCGGTCGCGGCCGCCTGTGCGGACTTGCGCGAGGCACGCGTGTCCGTCAGCCACTGATGCTGCTCATCGGCCACGATGACCGTTCCGTCGGAGAACTCGACCTCGTAGCAGGGGCGGCCGACCATCACCTCCGTCGCCGCGACAACCCGCGTCGGCAAGCCGTCGTCCCCGATGAGGAAGTCCCCGACGGCGACCTCGCCCATCGTCGTCCAGCCGGTCGGCGTCGGCAACGGGGTGTCCAACGCCAGCGCCTTACCTACACCAGGGCGGGCCGCGATGATGATCATCTGCCCGCCGTGCAGGCCGTTGGTGATCTCGTCCAGATCGATGAAGCCGGTAGGCACACCGCGCGACATACCGCCCGAGGACGCGATGGCATCGATCTCGTCCATCGTCGGCTGGAGCAGATCCTCCAGCGCCACGAAATCCTCGGACTGGTTCCGGTTCTCGGTGACGTCGTAAATCTCGGCCTGGGCCCGGTCCACCACATCGGCCACATCGGCGCCGTCGGCGCCCGCATAGCCGTACTGCACCACCCGGGTGCCGGCCTCCACCAGACGCCGCAGGAGCGCCTTCTCGGCCACGATGGTGGCGTAGAAGCCGGCGTTGGCGGCGGTCGGCACCGTCGAGATCAGGGTGTGCAGATACGGGGCTCCGCCGATGCGGCGCAGCTGTCCGCGCCGGTCCAGCTCTGCGGCGACGGTCACCGCGTCGGCCGGCTCTCCGCGGTCGTAGAGATCGAGGATGACATCGGCGATGTCCTGGTGCGCGGGACGGTAGAAGTCGGCGGACTTCATCTTCTCCAGGACGTCGGCAATGGCGTCCTTGGACAGCAGCATGCCGCCGAGGACGGCCTGCTCGGCCGCCATGTCCTGCGGGGGCTGACGGCCGAAGTCCTCACGGGGCGGCTCGTCGAGATCAGACTGCCGACCGGAGTGACTGAAGTCGTCTACGACCGCCACGAAGCGCCCCCACCTCTACTAGCAGATCTATCGCAAATGTGTTCGATCAACACGCTACATCGGCCCCCCGACAACGCGCCGACGAGCCTGCGACGGACAACATATGGCTTTGCTCTGGCCGGTGCAATTCGGTCCTGTTGATAGCCCTGTGGATGGCGTGTGCACAGCTCAGGTGGACGGTGTTGACGGGCTGGGGAGAACCTGTGGATGATCCGATTCAAACTTGCCGAACGCGCTGGTGAAAGCCGACTTTCAGGTGTTCACAGCTGTGGAGATCAAATGGCCCGGCGTGTCTCGCCGGGTTGCCCGCTCGGGCGTGTTGGATAACGTCCAGGAGCCGGCGAGGTTAACAGCAAAAGATGTTGCTGTGTTCAGAATCTCGGAAATCGTTCGCTGGCGTGCACGACGACGCCCGGGTGGGAAGCGAAGGCTTCCCACCCGGGCGTCGGGTGACTGGTTGAGCTATCCAGCGGTGACGTCGAGCTGAACCGCGGCGGTGACGCCGGGGTGCAACTTGACACCGATCTGGTGGGTCCCGGTGGCCTTGATGTGGGCCTTGGGCAGCTCGACGGTGCGCTTGTCCAGGTTCGGGCCGCCGGCCTTCTTGATCGCGGCGACGACCGAAGCCGGGGTGACCGAACCGAACAGCTTGCCGGTGTCGGCGGAGGCCTTCACGGGCAGGGTGACGGCACCCAGACCCTCGAGGGCGATCTTCAATTCGTTGGCGTGCTCGACGCCGCGAACTTCCTTGATCTCGCGGGCGCGACGGATTTCCTCCGCCTGGCGCTCGGCACCACGGCTGGCAACGATGGCCAGGCCGCGCGGCAGCAGGTAGTTGCGGCCGTAGCCGTCCTTGACCTCGACGGCGTCGCCGGCGATTCCGAGGTGCTCGACCTCAGCGGTGAGAATGAGCTTCATGGTGTGTCTCTCCCCTACCGCGTCGACGAACCGAACGGCAGCAGAGCCACCTCGCGGGCATTCTTGACGGCAACAGCGACATCGCGCTGGTGCTGCACGCAGTTGCCGGTCACCCGGCGGGCACGGATCTTGCCGCGCTCGCTGATGTAGGTGCGCAGCAGCGCGGTGTCCTTGTAATCGATGTTCTGGTTCTTGCCCTTCTTGGAGCAGAACACGCACTTGCGGGTCTTGACCGGCTTCTCGGGTGCCGGCCGCCGCTTGTTGCTGGACTTGGCCATGGATCTATCTCTTTCTCAAATGATGTAAATCGTTGTCAGAAGGGCGGTTCGTCGTCAGCGCCGCTGTAGGAACCGGCCGCGGGAGCACTGCCCCACGGGTCGTCCTTGGGCTGCTGATCGGAACCGCCGCCGCCGCGTGGCGCACCACCGCTGTTTCCGCCGCCGAATCCACCGCCGCCGCCACCACCGCGGCTGGCCTTGTTGACCTTGGCCGTGGCGTAGCGCAGCGAGGGACCGATCTCGTCGACCTCGAGCTCGACGACGGTGCGCTTCTCACCCTCACGGGTTTCGAAGGACCGCTGCTTGAGCCGACCCGACACGATGACCCGCGATCCGCGGGTGAGGCTCTCGGCAACGTTCTCGGCAGCCTCACGCCAGATGTTGCAGCGGAGGAACAGCGCTTCGCCGTCCTTCCACTCATTGGTCTGGCGGTCGAACGTCCGCGGCGTGGAAGCCACGGTGAAGTTCGCGACGGCGGCACCGGACGGCGTGAAACGCAGTTCCGGATCGGCAGTCAGGTTTCCGATAACAGTGATGACAGTGTCACCAGCCACGAGGTCCTCCTGGGCGTCTAGTCAAAGCGGAGTATGTGTACGAGAGCAGTCGGAGGCGAGCCTACGGAACTGCACCGACGTGCACACGGTGTCGCACGGACTAGTGCTTGTCGGTCCGCATCACCTTGGTGCGCAGCACGGACTCGTTCAGGTTGAGCTGGCGATCCAGCTCAGAAACGGTCGCGGGCTCGGCCTTGACATCGACCACCGCATAAATGCCCTCGGCATGCTTGGCGATCTCGTAGGCCAGCCGGCGGCGGCCCCAGATATCAACCTTGTCGACGCTGCCGCCGTCCTTGCGGATGACGTTCAGGAACGTCTCCAGCGAGGGAGCTACGGTGCGCTCGTCGAGAGTGGGGTCGAGGATGACCATGATTTCGTATGGACGCATAAGGAACCCATCACCTCCTATGGTCGTTGCGGCCACGGCGTGTCCGTGGCAGGAGGGTCGCCTGCGTCGGCAACCGCTCCAAGGTACAGGAACGGGCCGTGATCTGCGAAATTAGCGACCAGTCAGCGTCGGCGCATCGAGGTGCGAAGCACCAGAAATTGCCTCAGGGACAAAGGAAGTGCATTGCCGAGTCGTACAGAAATGCAGCGTCTTCTGGGACCAACTTGGTATCGCGCTGGATCAAAGCTACGGAGTCGTCACGTGTAACACCCGCGTGCGCCTGATCACACGCCGTTCTGCCCAATGACTCAAGCTGGGGTTGTGGACCTCCAATGCCAGCGTTCGTAAGGTCGTACAGATAGTCGCCCAGCTCGGCTCTCGCCGGAAAGGCAACATGCGGGCTCAGTTGCAGCGCAAGTAACGCCAACGCTGTGCCAGCGACTAACGCTCCGCGGCCCATTCTGGTCACTGTTGCTCCTCATAGATCGCTAATTACATCTTGTATCGAATTCGCCGCCGCCGGTTCGTCCGTTACACGACGCAGACTCGCGCAAATGCCCTTACAGTAATCGACCGTAGTGTCGAGTGAACATAATTGGCACATTAACGATTACTTGCGGAGGGAAAATTTGCCGAATCCAGTTTTTGAGCCGGACTGTCCGTCGCCCATGACATCCACCGGTCGGGGCCGCGACCAAACCGCGAACAGTGAACTGAGTCCAGTCATCACCGATTCCGACTACCAGAAGAACGGCGGTCGCCAATTGGGCCAATTTGCACTGTGCCAGCCTCTACAAGAGTCTGTGTCTAGTTCTCCGGGTCTTGAATTGCGAGTTCACGGCATAGGAGATCACGATACATACAGCGCGCTCGGACGCCCTGACTATATTGAGTTGGTTGCGAGCCGCGTCTGGATCGGACAAGTTCCATCTCTGCCCGAACATAGATTACGGCTACTGAACTGGAGCAGAGCAAATAGAAAGTTTTCACGCCACCTTGGCTGGTACATAGCGTTTCCTTTCACGCTGCTGAACGTTGCTGGATATATGGAGCCGGTCGATGATCAGCGATGGCGATGGCGCGCATTCATCATGCGCTTCGCAATAGGCGTGTCTGGCATCTGCTTAACGATTTCAATGGCGGCGTGGTTGACTGTAATAATTGAGACGTTCTGGCGGGGGGTAACCACAGATGACGACCGGCTTACAGGAGTCTTGTTACAAGCAGCTGGTCCGGGGATTTTGATTGCCGGCATCATTTTTCGATTCGCCTTCGGCCGGATTGGTGTCGACCGCGGCGCAAGCGGATGGGGTATTCTTAATTTACTCGCCCTAGTTGCCATGATCGGCATCCTGCACGATAAACCCTCCAGCTGGAATGACACCTGGATTGGAAGGCTCGTAAATAGGGGTACTCCCAACCATCTAGACGCGATGCTTATGCTCGTAGTCGCGTCAGTAACGGTTGTACTGACTATATCGATTGCCATTTCTAGCATTGCGCTGATAATCCGCATCAAGGCCGACGACCATCCAGAGTCTTCCGATGTGAAGTCCGCTTCCACCTCAGTTATTCCGCTCTGTGGGGCAGCCCTACTTCTCCCAGTGTCGATAGTTTTGATTCATTCGATCGGATCACTCCTACGCCTAGCTGTAGACACCTTGTCTCGTCTAGCACCTTGGTACACGCTTTCGGAGTTGCCGGAGCATAAGGGACTTGGTTCGTCCGATTCGATCGGGCTGGTTCTGTTGCCACAAGCTGACGATCTTCAATCTGTTGCCCGTTATCACGCATTGCCGATAGATTTAATCCCAATTTTCGGCGCGATTATGTCATTGATTTTTGGGCTGGCTGTAGCGATAGCCTGGATCAGGCATCGTTCTGGCTTTTTTAAGGGATCGTCAGGACGGGTGACTGATGAGGAGCACGCCCGTCGTTTACACGATGCGGTTATTTGGATACCGAAAAATCTAGCGAGCCCCATATTGACCGCCCTTGTGTTTACAGTTGCAGCGTGGCTAGCTATGTACTGGGCATTCGGTCGAAGCAACACTGGTTTGATCGATGGCACCATACTATGGCTTCAGGTGCTGGGCGTGGTCGCCTTTCTATTGCTAATTGCGCGCCAACCGAAACGTCTCGCTAAGCGATTTCGGATCGTTTTTGGATACATCGCAGACGTGGCCGGTTTTTGGGCGCCAGACGTACACCCTCTCGCAGGCACATCGTACCGGAGCGACCTAATATCTGGATTACGACAGGCCATCGCAAAGTCGTGTATCGAGGAGCCCGATAAGCCGATAGCGCTAGTGGGTCACAGCCAAGGATCCGTTATTTGTGCCTGGTTCGTGCGCGGCGGACACTGGTTCGACCAGCATTCAGAGGGTCAAAATGATCGGCGCAATGTTAAGAAAAGGACTTTCGATGTCAACCCTACCGCCCCCTCAGATCGGATCGCCCTATTTACATGCGGGTCACCGCTAGAAACTCTGTACCGGAAGTTCTTTCCACGATTCTTCGACGACGAGTTCTTTCGAAAGACCCGACAAATGACATACAGCGGAAATGAGTGGCGCAATTATTGGCGTGCTACTGATCCGATAGGTTCCTCGATCGAACCGTTGACAAATCCGCCGGGGGGTCCAGCGGTTGACCGGGACATACCGGAGGAGAATGGACGAGAACTGCGCCGGCACGGTGAATACTGGTCCGAGTATACGTTGCGCAATGATATCGATGAATTCTTCGCGACGTCCGCCGTACGAAGAGTTTGTCAGATCGGAACAAACGGACTAACGATGCAGACCCCGCGGGATGCTTAGCTTGAGACTCGGTAGCACGTGCAGCGTCAACGCTAGTCACAGGGCCGTGTCAGTCGAAGTTCGGATACGCGGCGCGGGTATGGACGGAGACGGTTCGGGCCGCAGCCACGACGGCAGCCAGCGCGGCGGGTCATCGGGTGCCCGGTCGAACACGCCACCGGACGGGTCGTCGACACCGTGGCGGCGCACCAGATCGGATTCCGGGCGGCGGATCTGACGCACCACCAGGACCACCAGTGCCACCACCGCGATATCGCGCAGCAGCACCGTGGTGGTGAACCACTGCTCGGGCAGGCCGCGATTCTGTTCGCCGTACAGATAGAGCATCCGCGGCACCCACACCAGCGCGTCGATGGTCATCCACGCCAACAGGATTCGTCGATGCGGCAGTGCCAGGACCGCCAGCGGCACCAGCCACAGCGAGAACTGCGGACTCCAGACCTTGTTGGTCAACAGGAAGGCCGCCACCACCAGGAAGGCCAGCTGGGCGAACCGTGGGCGGCGCGCAGCGGTCAGCGCCAGGTAGGCAATGGCGGCGCAGCACACCAGGAACAGCACGGCCGAGACGGTGTTGGTGACCGTCGGGGGCTCCCAGAACCCGAGGCCCGGGTCGAACCCCTGCCAGCCGGTGAAGGACTTCACCACGTTGTAGATGGAGTCCATATCGTCACCGCGACGCGAGTTGAGCCGGTAGAACTCCGACCATCCGCGCGGAAAGAGCAGCAGCACAGGCAGGTTGACCAGTGCCCAGGTCAGCACCGCGGCACCCGCGGTCTTGGCGAACTCGCGCATCCGCCCGGTCCGCAGGCACAGCACCAGCAGGGGACCGAGCAGGAACGCCGGATACAGCTTCAGCGCCACACCCACACCGATCAGGACACCGGCCAACACCGGTTTTCGCCGCGCCCACGCCAGCATCGCGGCCGTCGCGCACGCCACCGCGAGCGCGTCGAAGTTGGTGAAGATCTGGAAGATCAACAACGGGGAGCCGGCCACCAACGCGGCATCCCAGATACGGCGACCGGCCAACATCGCCGTCGCCCACACCGTCACCAGCCAGGCCAGTGCCAGCCCGAAGGCCGAGATGTTGAAGAACATCACCACTTCGGCGACCAGAGGCACCGAGACCACCGTCGTCAACGCCGAATAGGTCTTGGCCAACGTCATCGAGAGGTACTGATAGATCCCGGTGAGCACCGGATACTCCATGTACCGGACGGGCTCGCTGCCGTCGTAGACGACGTGCGGCTTACCGTCGCTGTCCTTCTCTATCCAGCTCGACTTGTAGGGAAACTTGCCCTGGTTCAACAGCTCTGCGGTGTAGAGCGGGACGGTGTCGGAATAGCACAGCTCGTAGTAGGCGCGCTGGTTCTCCCAGTTGGCGACCCGCTGCGCGGCGGTCCCGGTGTCGGTGGACTGCAGGCAGGCGGCCTTCGTCGAATAGCCGAGTGCCAGGAACACCAGCGCGATCAGCAGCATCACGCGCAGCGGGGTGAGAAATCGCGTCCGCCCGATCAGCGCGTGCCTGCCGACGGGACCGCCGACGGTCCCCGACAGCGCACCGGCGAGGACGTCGTTGCGGCTGGGCAGGTCGCGATTGTCGGCGCTGCGCAGATCTTCTGCCAGCGGTGCTGGCGATACGGTCCCGGCCGGCTCTGGCGTCACGTCCCCAGCCGTCACGGGGGCGGTGCGCCCGGCGGTCCCGGGGGCAGTGGCTGACCGGGCGGCGGCGCGGGAGCGTTGGGATCACCGGGCGGCGGCGGGCCGATCGGCACGGTGGTCGGCGGTCCCCACGGGATCGTCAGGCCGGGCGCGATCTCCAGCGTCGGCTGGATCACCGTCTCCGACGGCAGCGGCGGGACCGGGGTGTCCGGGGGCGGCGGCGGGGCCGGCGCGGCCACGGGCGGTCCGGCATACCCGCCGATCTCGGTGGGCTTCGGGAAGGTCTCGTTGTCGGTGCCTTCGAGCGCACCGTCCATGGTCGCCTTCCAGATGTCGGACGGCAGACCCGATCCGTAGACCGGCCCACCCCACTGGTTCACCAGCGGCTTGTCCCCGCCGGTGGTGCCGACCCAGACGGCGGTGGACAGCGACGGGGTGTAACCGACCATCCAGGCGTCCCGGTTGGCACCGGTGTCGCCGAGCTGGTTGGTCCCGGTCTTGGCCGCCGACGCGCGGCCACCGGCGAGGTTGTGGCCGTTGGAGTACGCGGCGATCGGCTGCATGGCGGCGGTCACGTTGTCGGCGACGTCGGCCGGGATGCGCTGCTCACCATCGTCGCCTTGCTGGGACGCATCGAAGAGCACATTGCCCGAGGAGTCCTCGACCTTCTGCACGAAGTGCGGCCGGTGGTAGACCCCGGAGGCGGCCAGCGTGGCGTATGCCGAGGCCATGTCGATGACGCGGCTCTGGTACTGGCCCAGGACGACGCCGTTGTTGGGCGGTCCGCCCTGGCCGTCCTCGCTGAGGGTGTGGTCGACACCGGGGAAGCTCTCGGCGATACCGGCCTGGTGCGCGGCATCGGCCACATCCTGCGGACCGTTCTGCAGCTTGAGCATCAGGCGGTAGTAGCTGGTGTTCAGCGACCGCTTGAGCGCCTCGGCGATATTGCAGTTACCGCAACCGCCGCCCTCGACGTTGGTGATCTTGATGCCGTTGAGTTCCAGCGGCGAGCTGTCGATGTTGTAGCCCAACCCGATGCCCTGTTCCAGCGCGGCGACCAGGGCGAACACCTTGAACGACGATCCGGTGGGCAGGCCGGCCTGCGCGAAGTCGAAGCCGTTGGCATCCGAACCACCGTAGTAGGCCTTCACTCCGCCGGTCTTCGGGTCGATGGACACGACCGCCGACCGCATGTCGGGGTCCTGACCGTCCAGCGTTTTGGTGACCGCCTCCTCGGCGGCCTTCTGCGCCTCTGGGTCGATCGTGGTGGTGATCTTCAGACCCTCGGTGTTCAGGGTCTGCTCGTTGATATCGAACAGGTCGAGCAGTTCCTTGGTGACCTGGCGCTCGATCAGCCCGTTGGGCCCGGTGGTCTGGTTGGCCTGGCTGGCGAAATCCGGTGGCACCGTCGGCGGGAAGACCTGGGCATTGCGATCGGCCTGCGACAGCGCGCCGATCTCGACCATGCCGTCGAGGACCCAGTTCCACCGGGAGGCGGCACCCTCGGGATCCACGGCCGGATCCAGGGTCGAAGGCCGCTGGATGAGCGCCGCGAGCAGCGCACCCTCGGCCACGTTGAGCTGTTCGACAGGCTTGCCGAAATAGGCCTGGGCGGCCGCCGAGACGCCGTAAGCGCCACGTCCGAAATAGATGATGTTGAGGTAGGACTCGAGCACCTGGTCCTTGGACCACTCGCCCGCCATCTTCGTCGAGATGACCAGCTCCTTGGCCTTGCGGACCAGGCCGCTGACACCCGAGCGTTCGTCGCCGACCAGAGCGTTCTTGACGTACTGCTGAGTGATCGTCGAACCACCCTGCAGACCGCCGCCACCGCCGAACAGGTTGTTCAGGAAGGCGCGCGCAAAACCGGTGAACGAGAAACCGGGGTTGGAGTAGAAGTCGCGATCCTCGGCTGCCATCACCGCGTCACGGACGTGGACCGGGATCTGGTCGATCTTCACGTCCACCCGGTTGCCTTCCGGCGGAACGATCTTGGCGATCTCGCTACCGTCGCTGGCCAGAATGGTCGACACCTGCGCCGTCCGGATGTCGCCGGGCTTGGGAACCTCGACGATCATGTACGCCATCCCGAAGGTCACCGCGGGCAGCACCAGGAAGACCACCAACGCGGCATAGACCGCCCGGCGCACCCATTTCCACTGGAAGCGGCGCGCGCCGGGGCCTCGGTGTCCGGACGGACCAGACGGCCCGCCGGGACCGGCCGGAGGTGGCGGCTTGCGCGGCGGGGCACCGTCGAGTGCGGCCTTGACGACATCGATCGGATCCCGCAGGTGCGGGGCCACGTCCGCGCGCACCGGGGGGATCAGCGCAGTTTTACGATCATCGGGAATGCCGCCGCCTGCGCGCGGGCGGGCGTGCTGGGGTTCGGGCGGCTGACGCCGCGCATCGGGCGGAGTCGGATTCGGGGGGCGGCCGGCACCGACGGGGCGCCCAGAATCAGCACCGCCCGTCGGATTGCTGTGGCGCCCTTCGCTATTCACTGGCCGTACGCGCGCCGGAGCGCGCCGTCCGAGTGCCCTTCGGCCGCTGCGTCCCATCCTTGGGCCGCGGCGAACCGAGCACGTATGACTTCACCAGATGATTCCAACTGCAAGTGCGGCAAACCTCCACCACGTGAACCGCGAACTCGTCGAAGCGTGTCGCGAGCAGGACCAATTCCTCGGCGTTGCGTGCCGAACCCGATACCGCACCAAGGTGCTCACCGAACACCCATGACACCAGCGTCAGCTGTTCCTTCCGGCATATCGGGCACGTCACCGAGCTTTGCTTGCCGTGGTACTTGGCGGCCCGCAGAAGATAGGGGTTGGCGTCGCACACCTCGGTGACACCGGTACGCCCGGAGTACACCTCGGCCAGCAGGGATCGACGCCGCAGGGCGTAATCCACCACCTGTCGCTGCAATCGCACGATCACCAGAGTACGTCGGCCCCCTGGCTACCGAGGCGCGACGGCAGCGCAAGCGCGGCCGAACTCCTACGATCTCTTGTCGTGGCGGCACGAATCACAGGGCGAACACGCGCGAAGGACAGCGACCGCGATGCCACCTGCGCGCTGCTCGATGCAGCACACAGCGAAGGCCAGCTCTCCATGGTCGAGCACCAGCAACGCATCAAGGACGCCATGGCTGCCACCACCCTCGGAGAGCTCGATGAGCTGACCGCTGACCTGCAACACAATGCCGGGCCCCGCGCCGAGCAGGAACGCGAGCGACCGCACCGGACCAGGAACCTCGTCATCGCCGGCGCTGCCGCCGTTGTCGGACTGGGCGTGCTCGGCGCGCTGATGTTCTCCGGTTCCCGCGACGACACCCCGCCCGAGGACCATCCCCAGGCCGCCGCCCCCGAAGTGCTGATCCCTCCGCCGGTGACCACCGGTGCCGTGCCGGCCGTCGACGAGCCGCCCCCACTGGTGCTGAACCTGCCGCGGTACATGAACACCGTCGAGGGCATGACCGGACTGCTGGAGGAGATCCGCACACGGTTCGGTAGCACCATGGGCTACGAGCTGGCCTTCAATCCGGGCCGGGCGTACCTGGCGGTTCCCGACCCCACCGGTGAGAAACGGCTGCTCTACACATTTCAGGGCGGTTGGGGCGAACCGTCGAGCAGAGCGCGTTCAGATGGCGACGATCTGACGGATCTGGCGGCCTTCGACGTCCCCGCCGCGATCGCCGCGTGGAACGCCGCCCCGGCGACGCTGGGGATCGCCCCCGCCGATGTGCTGGACACCTACCTCGACGTCGACCACGTCAGCGGGCCCGACGGCGGCCCCGGCGCCCTGGAGCTGCTGATCCGGGTGTCGACCGACGGCGGCACCAACGGCTATATCTACCTCGACCCGGCAGGCACCGTGCTCCGTGTCGAAAAGCCCAGCTGAGTTCTACGATCCTCTGGTGCCAACACGACAGACTGCGGGAACCCGGGCCAGGGACTCCGACCGTGACGACACCTGCAAGGTGCTCGACACTGCGATGGCCGAGGGACAGCTGTCCATGGAGGAACACCGCCAGCGGGTGGCCGCCGCCACCACCGCCGCGACCCTCGGCGAGCTGCAATCGTTGGTGAGCGATCTGCAGACCGGTAGCTCACCGGTGAAACTGCCCGACCTGAAACCCGAACGGACCGCTCGGGCGATGGGTGCAGGAGGGGGCTGGGGTATCCGCGCCGCGGCCGCGGCGGTACTGGTGATCTTCGGCATCGCGGTGGGCTGGGGGCTGTACGGGAACACCTCGTCGCCGTTCAGTTTCCAGACCGACCCCGGCGCGAAGGCCGACGGCATCCCCGCGACGGTGCTGACCGCGCCGCGCCAGCTGCAGTCACTCGGTGGGCTCAACGGGCTCTTCGAACAGATGCGTCAGAAGTTCGGCGACACCAACGGCTACGACCTGACGATCTTCGACGACTACGCGTCGCTGGAACGCCCCGATCCCAACGAACCACGCAGGGTGCTCAGCTACAGCTACCGCGGCGGGTGGGATGACCCGTCCGAGACCAGCACCGGCAGCGACGCGCGGGTGGTGGACCTGGCGGCGTTCGACGTACCGAAGTTCGTCGGCCTCATCCGCGGCGCCCCGCAGACCCTCGGCATCGATCCGGCCGAGGTGAAGTCCCTCCATGTCAGCATCGGTCCCAACACCGATATGACGGCGCCGCCGGAGAGCATCGAGATCAGCATCTACGTCACACCGAACTTCGGTAACAGCGGGTACATCGAGTTCAACGGCGATGCCACCGTCAAGCGCATCAACTACCCGAGTTCCTAGGCCCCGCGGCGCCGGGTAATTAACCCGCAGGACACCCAGCCGATCCCCGGCGATCGCGTCATCGTCATGTCCCAGTGGCGTTGGTTATATCGGCGCGATACACTTCGCCGAGGTGTCGATCCGTCGTAGCGGTCGGCCGTCTGGGGAGGTGATTCGATGCTGGAGCTCGCCGTTCTGGGCCTCCTGCTGGAGTCGCCGATGCACGGGTACGAACTTCGCAAGCGCCTGACGGGTCTGTTGGGCGCGTTCCGCGCGTTCTCCTACGGGTCGCTGTATCCGGCACTTCGGCGCATGCAGGCCGATGGCCTCATCGTCGAGGACGCGGCACCCGACGGCACCCCGAAGATGCGGCGAGCTCGCCGCGTTTACCAGCTGACCGATGCGGGAAAGAAGCGCTTCACCGAATTGGTCGCCGACACCGGACCGCAGAACTACACCGACGACGGGTTCGGCGTCCACCTGGCGTTCTTCAACCGGACTCCGGCCGAAGCACGCATGCGCATCCTGGAGGGCCGGCGGCGACAGGTCGAAGAACGCCGCGAAGGTCTCCGCGAGGCGATCGCACGGGCCAGCACCTCACTGGACCGCTACACCAAGCAGCTTCACCAGCTGGGCCTGGAGTCCAGTGAACGCGAAGTGAAATGGCTCAACGAGTTGATCGCGGCCGAACGCGTCGCACAGAGCCCACCCGAACCGCAGCCGTAACCAGCACCGGAATTTCAGCAGGAGAAGGAGAACACCCATGTCCGAGACCACCGCGCCCAACGAGGTCAGGGTCGCGATTGTCGGAGTCGGCAACTGCGCATCCTCTCTGGTCCAGGGTGTGCAGTACTACCGCGACGCCGATGAGAACGCTTCCGTACCAGGCCTGATGCACGTCAAGTTCGGCCCGTACCATGTGCGCGACGTGAAGTTCGTCGCCGCATTCGACGTCGACGCCAAGAAGGTGGGCTTCGACCTGTCCGAGGCGATCTCGGCGTCGGAGAACAACACCATCAAGATCGCTGACGTTCCGCCGACCGACATCATCGTCCAGCGCGGCCCGACCCTCGACGGCATCGGCAAGTACTACTCCGAGACCATCGAGGTCTCCGATGCCGAGCCCGTCGACGTTGTCAAGGTGCTCAAGGACAACAAGGTAGACGTCCTGGTCTCCTACCTGCCCGTCGGTTCCGAAGAGGCCGACAAGTTCTACGCCCAGTGCGCCATCGACGCGAAAGTCGCCTTCGTCAACGCGCTTCCGGTGTTCATCGCCTCGGACCCGTTGTGGGCCAAGAAATTCGAAGACGCCGGTGTGCCGATCGTCGGCGACGACATCAAGAGCCAGGTCGGTGCCACCATCACCCACCGCGTGATGGCCAAGCTGTTCGAGGATCGCGGTGTCACGCTGGACCGCACCTACCAGCTCAACGTCGGCGGCAACATGGACTTCAAGAACATGCTCGAGCGTGAGCGCCTGGAGTCCAAGAAGGTCTCCAAGACCCAGGCCGTCACCAGCAACCTCAACGGCTCGCTGGCGGACAAGGTTTACGACAAGAACGTCCACATCGGACCGTCGGACTACGTCGCCTGGCTCGACGACCGCAAGTGGGCCTACGTCCGCCTCGAGGGCCGCGCCTTCGGTGATGTGCCGCTGAACCTGGAGTACAAGCTCGAGGTCTGGGACTCCCCCAACTCCGCGGGCATCATCATCGACGCCGTGCGCGCAGCCAAGATCGCCAAGGATCGCGGCCTCGGTGGCCCGATCATGCCCGCCTCGGCCTACCTGATGAAGAGCCCGCCCAAGCAGCTGGCCGACGACGTCGCCCGCGCCCAGCTGGAAGCCTTCATCGAGGGTTAAACGGGTTGGACCTACGCTGACTCTGCGTTCAGGGTGCTTCTCGCACTTTTGCACCCTGAACGCAGAGTCATGTGCGTTGTAGGGTCCACCTCATGGCCTTCACCGACGACGACCTGCTCGAGCTCGACGAGTTCGCCCTGCTGCCCGAGAACGCCGAACAGGCCGGGGTGTCCGGTCCGCTGCCCAGCGCAGGCCGGCTGGACCTCGGCGAGATCAGCGCCATCAAGTGGGGGCACGAGAGCCCGCAGGTGGTCTTCCTGCACGGGGGCGGCCAGAACGCCCACACCTGGGACACCGTCATCCTCGGACTCGGGCTGCCCGCCCTGGCCATCGACCTGCCCGGGCACGGGCGCTCGGCCTGGCGCACCGACGGTGACTACGGGCCCAAGATCAACGCCGACATCATCGCGCCGGTGCTGCGCGAGCACGCGCCCGACGCGCGATTGGTGGTCGGTATGTCACTCGGCGGTCTGACCGCGCTGCGCATCGCGGCCACCGAGCCGGGGTTGGTCAAGGAACTGGTCCTCGTCGATGTCACGCCCTCGGCCCCCGAGCGCCACGAGCAGATGTCCAAGGCGCAGCTCGGCGCGGTGGCACTGGTACAGGGTGAGCGCACCTTCCCGTCTTTTCAGGCGATGCTCGACGTCACCGTCGCCGCGGCCCCGCATCGCGACCGTACATCGTTGCGCCGCGGCGTCTTTCACAACGCCAAGCGTCTCGAGGACGGCACCTGGACGTGGCGCTACGACACGATGCGCAGGCCCGCCGGGGACGACAGTGCCGGTATGCCGGCCTCCTTCCAGGGTCTCTGGGACGACGTCGCATCGATCACCATGCCGACCACCCTGGTGCGCGGAGCCAACTCCCATTTCGTCAATGACGAGGACGCCGAGGCGTTCGCCGCCAACGCCCCCGGCTTCTTGCAGACCCACATCGTCGCCGACGCCGGGCACTCCGTACAGGGCGACCAGCCGGTCAAGCTGATCGAGATCCTGCGCGGTGTGCTGGCGCGGTGAGAGTTGTTGACTCCCGTTAACCTGCTGCTTGCCAGTTGCTAGCCCGGCTGCCGTAGCTTTCTGCCGCGAACCGTTCGTCCAGCCCACGAGCGGTCTTTCGGGTGGAAGGATCCTCGCACGCCATGGCGCTCATCCCGCTGAACCTCTTTGTTGCACACGACGGTCGGTCGTCGCGCCAACATGTCACCTGCCGCTACCGCTGCGGCGATGCCTGCTCCAAGCCGGTGCCGAACACCAGCGACAACGAGTACTTCGGCGAGGTGCTGGCCGCGGTATCGCGCCGATCGGCGCTCAAAACCGCCGGTATGGCGGTCCTGGCGGTCGGCGCCGGCTCGGCACTGGCCGCCTGCTCGAGCAGCGGATCCGACACCGCGGCGACATCGTCATCGGCCGCTCCCGCGGAGCCGCCGACACCAGCCGGGATGAACTTCACCGCGGTGGCCCCCAACAGCGAGGACGCCGTGGTGATCCCCGACGGTTACCGACAGTCGGTCGTGATCAGCTGGGGTGATCCGGTGCTGCCCGGCGCGCCCGTCTTCGACGTGACCCGGCAGAGCGCGGCGGCGCAGCGTCAGCAATTCGGATTCAACAACGACTTCGCCGGCCTACTGCCCATCGAGGGAAGCAACGACCGATTCCTGCTGGTGACCAACCACGAGTACACCACCGAGCAGTTCATGCACCCCGGCTATGACGCCGACAACCCGACCCGTGAGCAGTTCGAGATCGGCATTGCCGCGCATGGCCTTTCGGTTGTCGAGGTGCAGCGCACCGCCGACGGTCTGCGTCCGGTACTCGGCCGCTACAACCGCCGGATCACGGCCGACACCCCGTTCACCATTGTCGGGCCCGCCGCAGGCACCGACCTGCTCAAGACCGCCGCCGACACCAGCGGCCGCGAGGTGCTGGGCACCGTCAACAACTGCTCGGGCGGTGTGACGCCCTGGGGCACCGTGCTTTCCGGCGAGGAGAACTTCAACTCCTACTTCGGCGCGCCCGCCGGGGCGCCGGCGCCGACCGGCACGGCCGCCGATCGGCTGAAGCGCTACGGCGTCGAATCCGAACCGACCGAACGCAAGTGGGAGAACTTCGACCCGCGCTTCGACATCACCAAGACTCCCAACGAATTGCACCGGTTCGGCTACGTCGTCGAACTCAACCCGTGGGATCCGGCGTCGGCACCGATCAAGCACACCGCGCTGGGTCGCTTCAAGCACGAGGCCGCCACCATCCACGTCGCCGATGACGGCACCGTCGTCGCGTACACCGGCGACGACGAGCGCTTCGATTACATGTACAAGTTTGTCTCCGCCAAGAAGATTCAGCCCGGCGACATGGCGCACAACATGACCATCCTGGACGAGGGCACGCTCTACGTGGCGAAGCTGTCCAGCGACATCCCGGCCGACCAGATCGACGGCTCCGGCGCCCTGCCGGCAGCCGGGAAGTTTGCAGGCACCGGGTCCTGGATTCCGCTGTTGCGGTCCGGGCCCGGGGGGACTGCCCAATCTTTGGTCGACGGCATGTCCGCCGAGGAGGTCGCCGTCTTCACCCGCTTCGCCGGAGACAAGGCCGGGGCCACCAAGATGGACCGGCCCGAAGACTTCGAGGCCAACCCCAAGAGCGGCAAGGTCTACGTCGCACTGACCAACAACAGCAACCGGGGCGCCGACGGCAAGGCGGGGCCGGACGCGGCCAACCCGCGCAATGACAACAAGAACGGCCAGGTCCTGGAGATCACCGACAACCACACCGGGACCGATTTCGCCTGGGAGCTGTTGTTGGTCTGCGGTGACCCGGAGGCGGCCGACAGCTACTTCGGCGGTTTCGACAAGACCAAGGTCAGCCCGATCTCATGCCCGGACAACCTGGCCTTCGACAGCCACGGCAACCTCTGGGTGTCCACCGACGGCAACGCACTGGACTCCAATGACGGACTGTTCGCGGTCTCCTTGGAGGGGCCGAGCCGCGGACTGACCAAGCAGTTCCTGACCGTGCCACTGGGAGCCGAGACCTGCGGGCCGGTCATCACCGACGACCTGGTCACCGTGTGTGTGCAGCACCCGGGCGAGAACGACGACAACAGCATCGACGACCCGCTGTCGCGGTGGCCCGAGGGCGGCAACGGCACCGCCAAGCCCTCGGTGGTGGCGGTCTGGCGCGACGGCGGCAGTATCGGCGTGTAATCACCGCGCACGGGGTATTGATTGACCATGATTTCTACCGAGCGGACGTCCAACGAGCGCCCCGTGCGCATCGCCGTGCAGCTACAGCCCCAGCACTCGCCCGGCTACGGCCCTATCCGCGACGCCGTGCGGCGGGCCGAGGACATGGGCGTCGACATCGCCTTCAACTGGGATCACTTCTTCCCGCTGTACGGCGATCCCGACGGAGCGCATTACGAATGCTGGACGATGCTGGCCGCCTGGGCCGAACAGACCTCCCGCATCGAGATCGGCGCGCTGGTCACCTGCAATTCCTATCGCAACCCCGAGCTGCTCGCCGATATGGCGCGCACCGTCGACAACATCTCCGACGGCAGGTTGATCCTGGGCATCGGATCCGGTTGGAAGCAGAAGGATTACGACGAGTACGGCTACGAGTTCGGCACCGCGGGCAGCCGGCTTGACGACCTGGCCGCCGACCTGCCCCGGATCCGTTCTCGGCTGGCCAAGCTGAACCCCGCACCGCTGCGCGAGATCCCGATCCTGATCGGCGGTCAGGGCAAGCGTAAGACGCTGCGTCTGGTCGCCGAGCACGCCCACATCTGGCACGGCTTCACCGATGCCGGCACCTACCCCGGGCTGGCCGAGGTCCTCGACTCCCACTGCGCCGACGTGGGCCGCGATCCCGGTGCCATCGAGCGGTCCTCCGGGGTCCCGGAGAAGAGCGTCGAGGCGGCGCTGGCCGGCGCCGAAGCCCTCGTCGGGCTCGGCGTCACCCTGCTGACCATCGGCGTCAACGGACCCGATTACGACCTGAGCCTCGCCGAAGCGCTGGTGCAGTGGCGAGATCAGCGCGCGCAGGGCTGAGCGGGCTGGGTCGCTTCGGTTGCTGTCGGAATGAGTTGAAGACTTCGCCCGGGCGGGCGCAGCGGCTACCTTGGGCACCCATGACCTCGATGCTCCGCCGGACCGGGCACCTGGTGCTCGCGCTGGTGCTCGCGTTTCTGGTGTGCGCGGTCGGCATGGCCGCCCCGGCCGGTGCCGACCAATGCGCCCCACCGGGTATCGACAGTGCCAGCGCGCTGCCGACCAACCTGGCCGCCGCCGCGCAGGGCCCGGGCGCCGACAAGTACACCACCGCCGGTGTCGAACCGCTCGATCGCGTCGATGTCAATGCGCTGGGGCTCGGCACACCGGGAGTACTGACGGTCGGCACGCTCTCGGATGCCCCGCCCAGCATCTGCATCAACGCGGGCGGGCAGTTCACCGGCTTCGACAACGAGGTGCTGCGCGCGGTCGCCGAGAAGCTGGGTCTGCGGGTCAACTTCGTCGGCACCGACTTCTCCGGGCTGCTGGCGCAGGTGGCCTCCGGCCGCTTCGACGTGGGCTCGTCGTCGATCACCACCACCGACGCCCGGCGCAAGACCGTCGGATTCACCAACGGCTACGACTTCGGTTACTTCTCCCTCGTCGTGCCGGCCGGCTCGTCGATCACCAGCTTCTCCCAGCTCGGAGCCGGACAACGCATCGGCGTGGTCCAGGGCACCGTGCAGGAGGCCTACGTCGTCGACACCCTCGGCCTGGACCCGGTGAAGTTCCCCGACTACAACACCGTCTACGGCAGCCTCAAGACCCGCCAGATCGACGCTTGGGTGGCGCCGTCGCAGCAGGCGGTCGGCACCGTACAGCCCGGCGATCCCGCGACGATCATCGAAAACACCTTCAGTCTGGACAATTTCGTCGCCTACGCGGTCGCCAAGGAGAACCGGCCGCTGATCGACGCGCTCAACGCCGGACTCGACGCCGTCATCGCCGACGGCACGTGGGCACGGTTGTACACCGACTGGGTGCCCCGCGCCCTGCCGCCGGGGTGGAAACCGGGATCAAAGGCCGCCCCGGAGCCCCAACTTCCCGACTTCGCACAGATCGCCGCCGAGCGGGCACCGGCCGAACCGGCCGCGCCGGCGGCCCGAAAATCCGTGCTGGGGCAGCTGGCCGACACCTTCCTCGACTGGGATCTGTACCGCCAGGCCATCCCCGACCTGTTCAAGACCGGCCTGCCCAACACCCTGCTGCTAACCGCCGGTGCGGCCGTGATCGGCGTCGTGCTCGGGCTGTTGCTTGCCGTCGCCGGCATCTCCCGGTCCCGCTTGTTGCGCTGGCCCGCCCGGGTGTACACCGACATCTTCCGCGGTCTTCCCGAGGTGGTGATCATCCTCATCATCGGTCTCGGGATCGGGCCCATCGTCGGCGAACTGACGGGCAACAACCCCTATCCACTCGGTATCGCCGCGCTGGGGCTGATGTCGGCGGCCTACGTCGGAGAGATCTTCCGGTCGGGAATCCAGAGCGTCGAGACCGGACAGATGGAGGCCTCGCGCGCACTGGGTTTCAGCTATTCGGAGTCCATGAAACTGGTCATCATCCCGCAGGGGATCCGACGGGTCCTGCCTGCGCTGGTCAACCAGTTCATCTCCCTGCTGAAGGCCTCCTCGCTGGTGTACTTCCTGGGTCTGGTCGCCAACCAGCGCGAACTGTTCCAGGTGGGCCGAGACCTCAACGCGCAGACCGGAAATCTCTCACCGCTGGTGGCCGCCGGGCTGTTCTATCTCGCTCTGACGATCCCGTTGACCCACCTGGTCAACGTGATCGACGCCCGGTTACGCACCGGTAAGCAGCCCGCCCCCGTCCAGCAGGAGATGATCTGATGGCAAGCCCGCAGCTGCAGGCAGTATCGCTGGCCGCCAACGATATTCACCTGTCCTTCGGACCAAACCAGGTGCTGCGCGGGATCGACCTTGCGGTGCCGGCGGGGACCACCACCGCGGTCATCGGCCCCTCCGGATCGGGAAAGTCGACGTTGCTGCGCACCCTGAACCGGCTCTACGAGCCGGACCGCGGCGACATCCTGCTCGACGGCAGATCGGTGCTCGCCGACAATCCCGACAAGCTCCGCCAGCGCATCGGCATGGTCTTCCAACAGTTCAATCTGTTCCCCCACCGCACCGTGGTCGAGAACGTCGCGATGGCACCTCGTCGGCTCAAGGGGATCTCCGCCGAGGAGGCCCGCGAGCTCGCACTGACCCAGCTGGATCGGGTCGGGTTGCGGCACAAGGCCGATGCCCGTCCGTCGACGCTGTCCGGTGGCCAGCAACAGCGGGTCGCCATCGCCCGCGCACTGGCGATGTCACCCCAGGTGATGTTCTTCGACGAGGCGACCTCGGCGCTGGATCCCGAGCTGGTGAAGGGAATCCTGGAGCTGATCGCCGATCTGGGTTCCACCGGCATGACCATGGTCGTGGTCACCCACGAGATGGGTTTTGCCCGATCGGCGGCCGACGCCGTGGTGTTCATGGACGAAGGCAAGGTCGTCGAGTCCGGCCCGCCCGAGCAGATCTTCGAAAGCGCCGAAACCGAGCGGTTGCGCCGGTTCCTGGACCAGGTGTTGTGACCCGCGACCGAATCTCGCGCATTACCGCCCGTCCGAGACGGACAGGTTAGACTTGCGAAATTATGGTCGAGACCGAACCGCAGACCGAGGAACTGGCCGGGGAGCTCCAGCGTGTGCTTTCCAAGCTGTTCTCCGTGCTGCGCCGTGGCGACAATCGCGGTGCGGGGAACTCCCCCGGCGCCGACCTGACCCTCGCCCAGCTCTCGATCCTGTTGACGCTGCTGGATTGTGGTCCGATCCGGATGACGGAACTGGCCGCCCACGAACGGGTTCGTACGCCCACCACCACCGTGGCCATCCGGCGGCTGGAGAAGCTCGGTCTGGTCAAGCGTTCGCGTGACCCGTCGGATCTGCGGGCCGTGCTCGTCGAGGTGACCCCGCGCGGGCTGGTGCAGCACCGCGAGGCGCTCGAGGCGCGGCGCGCGTTTCTCGGCGGCCTGCTCGAAGGGCTCAGTGCCGAAGACAAGGCAACGCTGACAGCGGCGTTGGGCTCACTCGACCGCCTGGCCGACCAGTCCTCGAGCTGACTCAGCCCAGCCAGTCCAGCACCGCGGCCGCGGTCCAGGACTGCTGCATGCTGCCCAGCGGCTCACCGGTGAACGGCTCGTAATACTCGGCGAAGGTGCCGTCGCTGGCCTGGCGCAGTCCCTCCTGGCGCAGGGTCAGCGCACGCTCGGCCCAGCCGCGGCGGGCGAAGCACCAGGAGAACAACCACGTCGTCACCGGCCAGACCGGGCCGCGCCAGTATTCGCGGGCCCGGAAGTCTCGGGAAACCGGTGACGTGGAGGGGATCAGCGAGTACCGCAGATCCGGGTGGCTGCTGAAGCGCGGGCCGTCCAACAGACGCAGCAGCGCACGCTCCTTGTCGTGTGGAAGTCCACCGCACAGCAGCGGAGCGAACTGGGCGATGGTCTCGGTCGCCACCCATGATCCGGCGCGCACATCGAAATCCCTTGCCGCACCGGTCCGTACGTCGGTGGTTTCGACGACACCGGCGCGGAAGCGGTCGGCCCAGAAATAGAGGTCACGGATGTCTGCCGGGGACCTCCGATGGTCCTCGCCGATCTCGGCAAGCACCCGGCAGGCCACCGAGAAGATCGCCGAGACGAACACGTCCTCGACGGCGAAGCTCATTTTCTTGGCCAACAGCTCGTCGTCGTAGCGGACGGACTTCATCTCCTCCAGCAGCCACAGGTAGCGGTCGTACTCGCTGTCGGACGGACGCTGGGTGGCATCGGTGTTGATCTTGTTGTCCTCGCGCTGATACTCCGGCACGTCCCCGGGAATCACGTTGGCATACGAACTGTCCCAACGCGGTGAGTTGTCCATTCCGGACTCCCACCCGTGATACAGCGTGATCCGGCCGCGCTGGTCCGGGTCGCGCGCCTCGGCCAGCCACCGGTGCCACCGCACCAGATCACTCCATCGCCGGTCCAGGAACGACTCGGCCACCGCCCGGGTCGAGCGGCCGCGCGCCTTGGCGCGGTCCAGGATGCGCTGCACCGCGATGGCGTGCACCGGCGGCTGGGTGATCCCTGAGGTGTGCCGGGTGCGCGGGGCATGGACGGCCAGCGCCGAGGTCGCCCAGCGCGCCGGACCGGGAAAGTATCCGTCGACACCGTTGGCGAACACGATGTGCGGGATCATCCCGTTACCCCATTGAGCCGAGAGCAGGGTGTCGAGCTCGACGACGGCGCGCTCGACGCTCAGCGGGGCCAGTCCGATGGCTACGAATGCCGCATCCCAGCTCCACATGTGCGGGTAGAGCAGCGGGGCGGCAGTGGTCATCACACCCAGGTCGTTTCCGCGCAGCAGATAGGCCGCTCGCGCCGCGAGCTGGGTGGGGGCGAAGCTTGGGTCCGGTGGCATCGCATCAATAATGCGACGCCGCGGGCGAGCGTGCAGTGTCGGTACTGTTTTCTCCTGTGCCCACAGCTCTGATCACCGGCGCCGGCGGCGGGATCGGATCGGCCATCGCCGATGCCCTCGCCCCGACGCACACTCTGCTGCTCGCGGGGCGACCGTCGGCGCGGCTCGACGCCGTCGCCGAACGGCTCGGGGCCCCCACCTGGCCGTTGGATCTGACCGATCCCGAGTCCATAGAATCCGCCGCCGAGGTGCTCGCCGAACTCGACGTGCTGGTGCACAACGCCGGCGTGCTCTACCCGGGGCCCGTCGCCGAGTCCACCGCCGACCAGTGGCGGGCGAGCTTCGAGGTCAATGTCACCGGTGCGGTGGCGTTGACGCTGGCCCTGCTTCCGGCGTTGCGCGCCGCGGACGGGCACGTGGTGTTCATCAACTCCGGTGCCGGCCAGAAGGTCTCGGCCAACATGGCATCGTATTCGGCGAGCAAGTTCGCGCTCCGCGCGTTCGCCGACTCGTTGCGGACCGACGAACCGACCCTGCGGGTCACCTCGGTCTTCCCCGGGCGCACCGATTCGGAGATGCAGCGCGACCTGGTGGCCTACGAGGGCAAGACCTACGACCCGGACCGCTTCCTGCGTCCCGCCACGGTGGGACTGCTGGTCGCCCAGGCGGTCAACGCGCCGAGGGACGGTCACATCCACGAGCTCACGGTCCGCCCGAACCCGTGATTTCGGCGCGCTCGCGCTCGGTGAGCGAGCGTGAACGCGCCGAAATCAACACCCGCTAGGCAGGCACCATCCCGTGCGGATCGAGCACGAACTTCTGCGCCACCCCCGAGTCGAACGCGGCATACCCGTCGGGCGCGTCCTCCAGGCCGATCACCGTCGCGTTCACCGCATCGGCGATATGCGCCTTGTCGTGGAGGATGCTCATCATCAGGCCGCGGTTGTACTTGAGCACCGGGCACTGTCCGGTGTAGAAGCTGTGGCTCTTGGCCCAGCCGAGGCCCAGCCGGACCTTCAGCGTGCCGTGCTTGGCGTCGTCATCGGTGCCGCCGGGGTCGCCGGTGACATACAGACCGGGAATGCCCAGCGCTCCGCCGGCTCTGGTCACGTTCATGATCGAGTTCAGCACCGCGGCGGGCTGCTCACCGGCATCATGCCCGTGACCGCTGGCCTCGAAGCCCACCGCATCCACCGCGCAGTCCACCTCATCGGTGTGCAAGATCTCGGCGATCTGCTCCTCGAGGGTCGCGTCGGCACTGATGTCGACGGTCTCGCACCCGAACGACCGGGCCTGCGCCAGTCGGTCCGCATTGAGGTCACCGACGATCACCACCGCCGCCCCCAGCAGGTGCGCCGAGTACGCGGCGGCCAGCCCGACCGGGCCCGCGCCGGCGACGTAGACCGTCGACCCGGTGGTGACACCGGCGGTCTTGGCCCCGTGATAGCCGGTCGGGAAGATGTCCGAGAGCATGGTGAGGTCACGGATCTTGGCAAGTGCGGCGTCCCGATCCGGGAACTTCAGCAGGTTGAAGTCGGCGAAGGGCACCATCACGTAATCGGCCTGGCCGCCGAGCCAGCCGCCCATGTCGACATAACCGTAGGCCGAGCCAGCCCGGGCCGGGTTGACGTTCAAACAGATGCCGGTCTGCCCCTCGCGGCAGTTCCGGCAGCGGCCGCAGGCGATGTTGAACGGCACCGAGCAGATGTCCCCGACGTCGAGAAACTGTACGTCGGAACCTTTTTCGACGATCTCGCCGGTGATCTCGTGGCCGAGTGTCTGGCCGACGGGCGCGGTGGTCCGGCCGCGGACCATGTGCTGATCGGAACCGCAGATGTTGGTCGACACACACTTGAGGATGACCGCGTGGTCGGCCTTGCGGCTCATTCCCATCGCGCTCGCGACCTCGGCGGGCACCTCGAGCTTGGGATAGGGCAGCGTCTCCACGGCCACCTGGCCGGGACCCTTGTAGACGACGATCCGATTATCCGACATTGCGTGCTCCAAACCGGGCCGCCATTTCGGTAAAGCGTTCTCACAGACGGGATCTCCGCCGCCACGCTGCGGCCCTGACATCCAGTATCCGCACTCCGGTATGCACGAAGCGCCATACGTCGGGACCGCATCAGGAAACTAGACCAACGGTGGGGAGAGAACCCCACCGTTGGTCGGGGTCGCTCAGACGACGAGGTTGACCAGCTTGCCGGGAACCACGATGACCTTCTTGGGCGTGGCCCCGTCGAGGAAGGCCAGCACCTTCTCGTCGGCACGCGCGGCCGCCTCCAAGGCCGCCCTGTCCGCATCGGCGGCGACCGTGATCTTGCCGCGCACCTTGCCGTTGACCTGGACCGGCAACTCGACGGTGTCGTCGACCAGATAGCGCTCGTCGGCTTCGGGGAAGGGTCCGTGGGCCAGCGATGCGTCGTGACCCAACCGGCGCCACAGTTCCTCGGCCAGGTGCGGGGCCAACGGGGCCACCATCAGCACCAGCGGCTCGATGGCCGCCCGCGCCGTCACCGCCGCCTTGGTGATGTGGTTGGTGTACTCGATCAGCTTGGCCGCCGCCGTGTTGTTGCGCAGCGCCGCATAATCTTCGGCCACCCCGGCGATGGTCTTGTTCAGCGCGCGCAGGGTCTCGTCGCCGACCTGCTCGTCGGTGACCCGCACCGCACCGGTGGTCTCGTCGATGACGGCCCGCCACACCCGCTGCAGGAATCGGTGCGCGCCGACGACGTCCTTGGTCGCCCACGGACGCGAGGCCTCCAGCGGTCCCATCGACATCTCGTAGACACGCAGGGTGTCGGCGCCGTACTCGTCGCAGATCTCGTCCGGGGACACCGAGTTCTTCAGCGATTTGCCGATCTTGCCGAACTCCTGGTTGACCTCGATCTCCCCCTCCGGTGCCGGGTAGAAGAACTTGCCGTCGCGTTCGACGACCTCGGCGGCGGGAACGTAGGAACCGCGGGCATCGGTGTAGGCGAACGCCTGGATGTAGCCCTGGTTGACCAATCGGCGGTACGGCTCGGACGAACTGACGTGGCCGAGATCGAACAACACCTTGTGCCAGAACCGGGAGTACAGCAGGTGCAGCACCGCATGCTCGACACCGCCGACGTACAGATCGACTCCCCCGGGATCCTGCGGACCGTGGATCTCCGGCCGCGGCCCCATCCAGTAGGCCTCGTTCTCCTTGGCGCAGAACGCTTCCGAGTTGTGTGGGTCGGCATAGCGCAGCTCGTACCACGAGCTGCCCGCCCACTGCGGCATCACATTGGTGTCCCGGGTGTAGGCCTGCAACCCGTCACCGAGGTCGAGGTCGACCTGCACCCATTCGGTTGCCTTGCCCAGCGGCGGCGAGGGTTCACTGTCGGCGTCATCGGGGTCGAACATCACCGGCGCGTAGTCCTGGATATCCGGGAGTTCCACCGGCAGAGCCGATTCCGGTAACGGGTGGGCTCTGCCGTCGGCGTCGTAGACGATGGGGAACGGCTCACCCCAGTACCGCTGCCGCGCGAACAGCCAGTCCCGCAACTTGTACTCGACCCGGGCCCGCCCGGTACCGTCGGCCTCCAGCCGGACGATGATCGCCTCCTTGGCCGCGGCGACCGTCAAGCCGTCCAGCTCACCGGAGTTCACCATCACACCGTCGCCGCTGTAGGCCGCTTCGGTGACATCCCCGCCCGATACGACCTCGACGATGGGCAACCCGAACGCGTTCGCGAACTCCCAGTCGCGCTGGTCGCCGGCGGGCACCGCCATGATCGCACCGGTGCCGTAGCCGGCCAGCACGTAATCGGCGATGAAGATGGGCACATCCGTCCCGTTCACCGGATTGGTGGCATAGGCACCGGTGAATACGCCGGTCTTGGATTTGTTCTCCTGGCGCTCCAGGTCGGACTTGGCCGCGATATCGGACCGGTAGGCCGCGATGGCCTCGGCCGGGGTTGCGCCGCCGTAGGTCCACCGGTCGTCGGTGCCTTCGGGCCAGTCGGCCGCGGTCAGCGCGTCGACCAGCTCATGCTCGGGGGCCAGCACCAGGTAGGTCGCGCCGTAGAGGGTGTCGGGCCGGGTGGTGAACACCTCGATGGCACCGGCGGCTGTGCCGAACCGGACCTGTGCGCCGACGGAGCGGCCGATCCAGTTGCGCTGCATGGCCTTGACCTTGTCGGGCCAGTCCAGCACGTCCAGGTCGTCGAGCAGTCGATCGGAGTACGCGGTGATGCGCATCATCCACTGCCGCAACCGCTTCCGGAACACCGGGAAGTTGCCGCGGTCACTGCGGCCATCCGAGGTGACCTCCTCGTTGGCCAGCACGGTGCCCAGCCCCGGGCACCAGTTGACCACCGAGTCGGCGCGGTACACCAGCCGATGGCCATCGATGACATCGGCGCGCTCGGCCTTGGTCAGTTCCGCCCAGGTGCGGCCGTCGGGCAGGGCCCGGGTGCCCTCGGCGAACTCCTCGATCAGTTCCTCGATGCGGCGGGCACGCTTGAGCTCGGGGTCGAACCAGGCGTTGTAGATCTGCAGGAAGATCCACTGCGTCCACTTGTAGAAGTCGACATCGGTGGTGGAGAAGCTGCGCCGCGAGTCGTGGCCCAGGCCCAGGCGCCCCAACTGCCTGCGGAAGTTGACGATATTGGCCTCGGTGCGCGTGCGCGGGTGGGTGCCCGTCTGCACGGCATACTGCTCGGCGGGAAGCCCGAACGCATCGAAACCCAAGGCGTGCAGGACATTCCGTCCGGTCATCCGGAAGTAGCGGGCGTAGACATCGGTGGCGATATAGCCCAGGGGATGTCCGACGTGCAGGCCGTCCCCGGACGGGTAGGGGAACATGTCCTGGACGAACATCTTGTCCGCCGGGACGGCTGACCCGTCGGTGGGTGCGAGCGACCCCACCGGGTCGGGCACATGGAAGGTGCCCAGACGCTGCCAGCGCTGTTGCCAGGCCAGCTCGATATCACCGGCCAGCGCGGCGGAGTAGCGGTGCTGCGGTGCGTCGGCGGGGTCGACCGAGGGATCTGTCACGTCGAACAGGGTATAAGCGCCGCTCGCGCGCCTTTCGGCCACGGGTTGATAAAGGTTGCGTTGCAGGGTGGTCAGAACCCGGTTGCAGCTCGGTCCCGACGCTGTCGGATGCCCCGCCGGCATGGTTACAGTCGGCCCCTGACCCGCCGGAATCGAATTCCCGCGACACACCGCACCACCCCGGAAGGACCGACGTCAGGATGAACGAGCACGCGCGCCGCTGGCGGATTGTCATCGCCGGGACCGCCGCCGGCCTGGCCGGTGTGGTCAGCCTGGCCGCCACCCCCGCGAACGCCGAACCGCTGCCCCCTCATCCCGTGCCGCCCGCCCCGGTCACCGTCACCCAGACCGTCACCGTCGCGCCACAGGCGGCCGCACCGCTGATCCCGGCCGCTGCCGCACCCGCCCAGCCGATCGCAGCGGGCAGCCCGGCCGCCCCGGCCGCCATCCCCGCTGTGCCTGTCGCTCCGGGTGCTGCGCCGCTGCTCGGCTCGGCGACCAGCACCGCAGCCACCCCGCGACCGGTGACGGTGCCGCTGTCACCGAATCCGTCCGGCACCATCCGTGACTACCTGACCAGTCAGAATGTGACGTTGGAGCCTCAGACCCCGGCCGGGTTCACCGCGCTGAACATCGTGCTGCCCCGGCCCACCGGCTGGACCCAGGTGCCCGACCCCAATGTCCCCGACGCCTTCGCCGTCATCGCCGACCGCGTCGGTGGCGACGGGCTGTACAGCAACAACGCCCAGGTGGTCGTCTACAAGCTGGTCGGGAACTTCGACCAGCGCGAAGCGATCCGGCACGGATTCGTCGACAGCCAGCAGCTGACGGCATGGCGGGCGACCGGAGGGTCGATCGCCGAGGTGGCCGGTGTGCCGACGTCGATCATCGAGGGCACCTACCGCGAGAACAACATGACCCTGAACACCTCACGACGCCACATCATCGCGACCTCCGGCGCCGACCGCTTCCTGGTGTCGCTGTCGGTCACCACCTCCGAATCGCAATCCGTGGCCGCCGCGGACGCCACCGACGCGATCATCAACGGCTTCCGGGTATCGGCACCCGCACCCGCCGCACCGGCTCCAGGCGCTGCCGCCGCACCCGCCGCAGCGGCACCGGTCGTCCCCGCGCCCGCCGCGGCAGCACCGTCCGCCATCCCGGTCAGCCTCGGTACCGGGCCCGTCGTCCCCAACTAACACCGAAGCCCGTCCGCCTCGTATCCTGAAGCCATGCTTGTTGCCGCGGTCCTGTGCCTGGTCGTGGCCGTCGCCACCGCCGGCGCGGCTGTGTGGTCCTTGAAGCAACCCTTCGCCGACGATCCTGTGCGTCAGGTGTTGCGCGCCGTGGCGCCGACGCAGTTCGCCGCCGCAGCGATGCTGGGTGCCGGCAGTGCGGTGGCCCTCGCCGCGCCGACGATGGCCACGCTGTTGCTGCCGGTGTGCGTCATCGGCGCGATCGGGACGGTCGCCGCGGGATGCTGGCAGAGCGCCAAGGTGGTGGCCCGCAAGGAAGCCGCCCAGGCCGCTGCCCGCGACGCCGGTGGGGGTTGCGCCGGCTCGTGCGCCTCTTGCACGCTCTCGTGCTGAGTGGCGTCAGGTCAGTTTCGGCTCAGGTCGATCGGATGCGTCGCGAGCATCGCCAGCGGTAACGGTTGACGTCGCAGCACTCGGGACCACAGGTCGACCCGCGGTTCGGCAAGGACATCCGAGGGCAACGCCGAGAGCACGATCCAGTCGTCGCGCTCGATCTCACCCTCGAGCTGCCCGACGGTCCAGCCCGAATATCCCGCGAAGATCCGCACACCCTCGACCACCGGCGCGATGTTCTCCGGATCGGAGTCCAGATCGACCATGCAGACCCGACCCTGGACGTGACGCAAGCCGGGCACGCCGGTGATGTCGACGCCGACCCGGACGGTGGCCAGGCACAACGCCGAATCACGCTTCACCGGACCACCGACGAACATCGTCTTGGGCTTGATCGCGAGCCCGGCCCACTGCGGCAGGACGTTGTAGACCGCGGTCTCGCTCGGCCGGTTGAGCACCACGCCGAGCGTGCCGCCCTCGTTGTGTTCGACGATGTAGATGACGGTGCGCCGGAATGTCGGTTCCAGCAGGTCGGTTTCGGCCAACAGCAGCGTCCCCGCCCGCACCCGCGGTGCCGTCGGCGTCGGGTAATCCTCCGGTTCGTCGGGATGCGCCATCGGTCAATCATGTCACCAGCACGGCGCCGTGCTCACCGGCTCGCCGAGATATTTGTAGGGTGGATCGGGGTCATAACTCGCCGGCCCGGACAGGACCCGATCTGATGACTGACACCGGCACTCCCGGGGGCACGTGGCACACGGTGCGCGGGTTGCCCGAATTCCGGCGGCTGCTCGAGTTGCGGGCGGTCAGCCAATTCGGGGATGGGTTGTTCCAGGCCGGTTTAGCCGGTGCATTGCTGTTCAATCCGGAGCGCGCCGCACATCCGTGGGCCATCGCTGGGGCGTTCGCTGTGCTGTTCCTGCCCTACTCCGCACTCGGGCCGTTCGCCGGGGCGCTGTTGGACCGCTGGGACCGCAGGACGGTGCTGATCGGCGCCAACGCCGGGCGCCTGGTGCTGATGCTCGCCGTCGGCGCGGCCCTGGCGGTCAGCTCGGGGGATCTGACGCTGCTGGCCGGCGCGCTGATCGTCAACGGGTTCACCCGCTTCGTCTCGTCCGGGCTCTCGGCGGCACTACCGCATGTGGTGCCCCGCGATCACGTGCTGACGATGAACTCGGTGGCCACCGCGACGGGCGCGCTGGCGACCTTCCTCGGCGCGAACTTCATGCTGCTGCCGCGGTGGTTGCTCGGTGCCGATGACGGGGGCGCCTCGGTGGTGATCTTCTTGGCGGCGATCCCGGTGACATTGGCCCTGGTGCTGTCGGTGCGGTTCGCCCCTCGCGCCCTCGGTCCCGACGACAGCGCCCGCGCCGTGCACGGTTCGGTGGCTTATGCGGTGTCCACCGGGTGGGTGCACGGCGCCAGGACGGTCGCCGCGGTGCCCACCGTCGCGGCGACCCTCAGCGGGTTGGCCGCCCACCGGATGGTGTTCGGGATCAACACCCTGCTGGTGTTGGTGATGGTGCGCCACAGCGGCGATCAGGAGGTCGCCGGGCTGGGCTTGGGCACCGCGGTGCTGTTCGTCGCCGCGACCGGTACCGGATCGTTTCTGTCCACCGTGCTCACTCCTGCCGCTGTCCTGCGGTGGGGTCGTTACCGCACGGCCAACGGCGCCCTGGTCTTGGCGGCGCTGATCCAGCTGCTGGCCGCGTGGCTGTACATGCCGGTGATGATCGCCTGCGGCTTCGTCCTCGGCGCGGCCGGGCAGGTGGTGAAGCTGTGCGCGGACAGCGCGATGCAGATCGACGTCGACGACGCGTTGCGCGGGCATGTCTTCACGGTGCAGGACGCGCTGTTCTGGGTGACCTTCGTCGCGGCGATCGCGTTGGCGGCGGCGCTCATCCCGACCGACGGCCGGTCGGTTCCCCTGGTTCTCCTCGGGTCCGCGCTCTACCTGGTGGGTTTGGCCGCGCACGCCCGCCTCGGCAGGCGGCCCCGGCCGGTCTAGAGTGCCGGTCTAGAGTTCAGCCATGGCTGATGCCGGGCCGGTGGTGGCCGATCTGCGCGCAGAGAGCGCCGAGCTCGACAGCATGGTTGCCGAGTTGTCCGACCAGCAATGGCGCACCGCCACCCCCGCCCCGGGGTGGACCATCGCCCACCAGATCGCCCACCTGTGGTGGACCGACCGGGTGGCTTGGGCGTCGGCGACCGACGAGGGCGCCTTCGGCGCCGTGCTAGCCGAGGCCGGTAAGAACCCGCTGGGGTTCGTCGACGCCGGCGCCGAGCAACTGGCGGCCACTCCCTCGGCCGAGTTGCTGGCCAATTGGCGGGCCGACCGTGCGCGGTTGCACGATGCGCTGCTGGGGGTCCCCGACGGCCGAAAGCTGCCCTGGTTCGGCCCACCGATGAGCCCGACATCGATGGCCACCGCGCGCCTGATGGAGACCTGGGCCCACGGCCTCGATGTCGCCGATGCGCTGGGGATCCGCAAGCCAGGCACCGAACGCCTCCGATCGATTGCCCATATCGGTTATCGCACAAGGGATTTCGCTTTCTCTGTGCACGGCCTCACCCCGCCGGCGGAAATGTTTCACGTGGAACTACGCGCTCCGGACGGGCAGTTGTGGGCTTGGGGACCCGAGGACGCCGCCCAGACCGTGGCCGGCAGCGCCGAGGACTTCTGCATGCTGGTCACCCAACGCCGAGCGCCGAGTGATCTCGATATCGTGGCGACCGGCCCCGACGCCCAGAAGTGGCTGACCATCGCCCAGGCCTTCGCCGGGCCACCGGGCAAGGGCCGCGGATAACCGGCAGGCGCCGACTCTGCACTCACGGCGCAAAAGTGCGAGGAGGCACCGCCCACACCGCAGAGTCAACGGGAAAGGGATGCGATATCGCCAGCTCACTACCTGACAATCCGTCGCTCGACGCACTGCTCGCGGAGGCCGGCGAAGGCGGCAAGGACTCCACCGCCCGGCAGTACGGGTTCAGTGGGTGGCCCGCGCTGGTGCGCTATCTCGAAGCGGTCACCGAGCTGGGCACCGACCCGTCCCGTTTCGACGAGTCCACCGCCGATGTCGGCGACCGGTTCTGTGCGCTGGCCTGCCTGCGCTACGACGGAACCGATGCGCCCCCGCGCCGCGAGGCGGCGGCCGAGCTGCTGCGTACCCGACCTGGCCTGGTCGACGACCACCCCTGGGCAGCCGCCGCTGCACACGATGTCCGCGCACTGTCCGCCCAGCTGCGTGACGACCCCGGCGTGGCATCGACCCCGGGCGGACCCTTCGGGTGGCCGCCGCTGATGTACTTGGCCTACGCCCGGGTGCCCGGTGGGGACAGCATCGCCGCCGCCCACCTGCTGCTCGATGCCGGTGCCGATCCCGACGCCGGGTATCTGTGGCGTGGGATGTCGACGCCCTTCACGGTGCTGACCGGCGTATTCGGCGAGGGTGAGCAGGGGCCGCGGCGCCAGCCACGGCACCCGGCCGCCGACGACCTTGCCACCCTGCTGCTGGGTCGCGGCGCGCATCCGGTGGACCAACAGACGCTCTACAACCGGATGTTCCGGCCCGACGATGCACACCTGCACCTGCTGTTCGAGCACGGGCTTGCCGACGCCGGTCCGAGTCCGTGGGAGCGCCGCCTCGGTGAGGCCATGGAGACGCGCGAGCAGATGTGGCAACGGCAGATCTCCTGGGCCGCAGACAACGGTTTCGCCGACCGGCTGGCACTGCTGGCTCGGCACGGTATCGACACCGGCGGGGCGCAACCGGCGACCCGCGAACTGCCCGACGACCCGAATCAACGTGACGCCGACGGCGCGACCGCCCTGCACCACGCCGCCTGGTCCGGAGACCTGACGTTGATCCGGCGTCTCCTCGACGCCGGCGCGGACCCCGCGTTGCGTGACACCCGGTTCGACGCCACGCCCGGTGAATGGGCCGAACACGCCTATGAGTCCGAGGCCGCCGAACTACTACGGCTCACGGCAGGTCGCTGACCGCATCGGCCGTCCCGTCCCCGTCGGCATCGGTGAGCCGCAGATCCCAGCGACCGTCACCGTCGCGGTCGGCGTAGGCGAACCCGGGACCGAGCACCCGGTCGGCGAGCCCATCGGCATCGACATCGACCAACCGCTCCCCCGGCGAACCGTCCCCGTCGAAATCCACGACGGGTCCGCCGAAGGCCTCCGCGCCGTCGAGACCCAACCAGCGCAACTGTCCCGCCCGGTCCACCGCGACCGCCCAGGTGCCCGAGCCGTCGTCGGTGAAATATGCCGGCGCCGGCCCGTCGCGATTGTGCACGGCGTGATCGGCCAGCCCGTCGCCCGGCGGACCGTCCAGATCGGCCAGTGCGTCATCGGCGTGGCCGTCCCCGTCGAGATCCAGGCCGATGGCGTCGAGGACCCCGTCACCGTCGAGATCGACCGTGGGATCGGCCGACCAGATGTCCGCACCACCAGCGCTATCGGAGAGGCAATAGTCCATACCTCCTCAGACGCATCAGGACTGCCGGGCGTTCCACCATTTTCTGAGCTCGGCGATCGCCTCGTCATGCTCCAGCGGACCACGTTCCAGACGCAGGTCCTTCAGGTACTTCCAGGCCTTGCCGACGAGCGGTCCGGCCGGGATGTCCAGGATGGCCATGATCTCGTTGCCGTCCAGATCGGGCCGCACCCGCCCCAGATCCTCCTTGGCCGCGATCTCGGCGATCCTGGCCTCGAGATCGTCGTAGTTGGCGCGCAATCGCGCCGCACGCCGCTTGTTGCGGGTGGTGCAATCCGCGCGGACCAGCTTGTGCAACCGGTCCAGCAGGGGCCCGGCATCGGTGACATAGCGACGCACCGCGGAGTCGGTCCACTTGCCGTCGCCGTAGCCGTGGAAACGCAGATGCAGATACACCAACTGCGAGACGTCGTCGACCATCTGCTTGGAGTACTTCAGCGCCCGCATCCGCTTGCGCGTCATCTTGGCCCCGACCACCTCGTGGTGATGGAAGCTCACCCCACCATCGGACTCGTGCCGACGGGTCGCCGGCTTACCGATGTCATGCAGCAGCGCAGCCCACCGCAACACCAGATCGGGACCGTCGGCTTCCAGATCGATGGCCTGCTGCAGCACCGTCAGCGAGTGCCAGTAGACGTCCTTGTGCTGGTGATGTTCGTCGATGGCCATCCGCATCTCACCGACCTCGGGCAGCACCACATCGCCAAGACCCGTCTGGACCATCAGGTCGATTCCGGCCACCGGATCGGCGCCGGTGATCAGCTTGTCCAGTTCGGCGGCGACCCGTTCGGCGGTGATCCGGCCCAACTGCGGCGCCATCTCGATCAGCGCCTCCAGCACCCGCGGCGCCACCGCAAAGCGAAGCTGGGAGACGAAACGCGCGGCGCGCAGCATCCGCAGCGGATCATCACCGAAGGACACCTGCGGTTCGGCGGGTGTGTCGAGTATCCGCTCGCGCAGTGCCGTGATCCCGCCGAGCGGATCGCAGAACTCGGCGAGCCCGCCAGGGGCATCGGGGTGGATCCGCACCGCCATCGCGTTCACCGTGAAATCGCGACGGACCAGGTCGTCTTCCAGGCGGTCACCGAAGCGCACCTCGGGATTGCGCGAGACCTGGTCGTAGCTGTCGGCCCGGAATGTGGTGATCTCCATCCGGTATCCGGCCTTACCCACGCCGAGCGTCCCGAATTCGATCCCGGTTTCCCAGAGCGCGTCGGCCCACCCGCGCAGCAGCTTCTGCATCTGCTTCGGCCGCGCGTCGGTGGTGAAATCCAGATCGTTGCCCAGCCGGCCCAGCAACGCATCGCGCACACTCCCGCCGACCAGATACAGCTGGTGGCCTGCCTCGGCGAACCGCGCGCCCAGTTCCGTGAGCACCGATCCGTACTCGCTCAGCGCCACAAACGCGCCCGCCAACAGTTCGGCATCGACGGCGTCTGGGGTCTGGTGGTCGGGCACGTTCGGGGAGTCTAGTGACGCCACCGGGGTGGTAACGACCCGGCGACAGCCCGGCCACGACGGGCGCGTGTGGCGAGCAGGTGAACCGACGGCAACTATCATCGCTTGGGTGTCGGACGGCGAGCAGGCCAAACCGCGACGGCGCCGAGGGCGTCGCCGCGGCCGCCGGGCTGCCGGTCCGCCCGCCGCCGACGCCCAAGCCGACTCGACGTCGAGCAACGGCGCGGCGGCACCGGCCGCCAATGGGGAGCCCAAACAGGCCAAACCCGGCCAGAATCGCAGGCCGCGGCCCGACCGCAGAGCCCCCGACCGGCTGCGCACCGTGCACGAGACCTCGGCGGGCGGACTCGTCATCGACGGTATCGACGGCCCCAAGGAGACTCAGGTCGCGGCGCTGATCGGGCGGATCGACCGGCGCGGCCGGATGTTGTGGTCACTGCCCAAGGGTCATATCGAGGTCGGTGAGACCGCCGAGCAGACCGCGATCCGCGAGGTCGCCGAGGAGACCGGAATCCAGGGCAGCGTGCTGGCCGCCCTGGGCAGCATCGACTACTGGTTCGTGACCGAGGGCCGCCGCGTCCACAAGACCGTGCACCATTACCTGATGCGTTTCCTCGGCGGCGACCTCTCCGACGAGGACATGGAGGTCACCGAGGTCGCCTGGGTCCCGCTGCGTGATCTGCCCGCCAGGCTGGCCTACGCCGACGAACGACGTCTCGCGGTGGTCGCCGGTGAGCTCATCGACAAATTGCACAGCGACGGTGAGGACGCCCTTCCGCCGCTGCCGCCCAGCGCTCCTCGGCGCCGCCCACAGACCCATTCGCACACGCGCAACCGTCGCCCGGAGGAGTCGCCCCCGCGGCGGGCGAACGGCTGCGGACCCGGCCAATGAGACAGGCGAGGGTGCTCCTTCGCGTCCTCATCGCCGCACTGCTCGTCCTGCTGTTCGCCGGCCCGGTTCCGGCGGCCGCCCAACCCGGCGAGACGACGTTCCTGCAGTTGCACATCGACCGCGTCAGTCCTGACACCGTCACGACCACCAGCGGCTCGGTGGTCACCGTCACCGGGACGATCCGCAATACCGGGGATCGGCCGGTCCGCGATGTCGTCGTCCGCCTCGAGCACGCCCCCGCGGTCACCGGATCAGCAGAACTGCGGACGAACCTGACCGGCAATCTCGATCAGTACACCCCGGTCGGGCCGTTCATCACGGTGTCCGGTGAGTTGCAGCGCGGACAGCAGGTGCCGTTCACGCTGTCCTATCCGGTCCGCGGCGCCGGGGAACCGACCTTGCAGATCGAGCAGCCCGGCGTCTATCCCCTCCTGGTCAACGTCAACGGCACCCCCGACTACGGCGCCCCGGCCCGCCTCGACGATGCACGTCTGCTGCTCCCGGTGCTCGGCGTACCGCCCGACCCCGTCAGCGGCGACGACCCGGGAAACCAGGGACTGTCGGCGGTGGTCCCCCCGGATACCTCGCGTCCGGTGGCCACCACGGTGCTGTGGCCACTGGCCGACCGCCCCCGGCTGGCGGCAGGCATCCCCGGCGGCACCACCCCGGTGCGGCTGCTCGACGACGATCTGGCGGCCTCCCTGGCGCCGGGCGGCCGACTGGACACCCTGCTGTCGGCGGCCGATTTCGCCACCAGCGCCCCGGTCGACGCCGACGGCGCGGTCCGCGCCGCGGTGTGCCTGGCCGTCGATCCCGACCTGCTGATCACCGTCAATGCGATGACTGCCGGTTACGTCGTCAGCGACGATCCGGCGGGTGGCCTCAACGCCCCGACGCATCCGGGCACCGGCCAGGATGCGGCCGTCGGATGGCTCAACCGGCTCAAGGCGCTGGCCCAGCGACTGTGCGTCACACCGACGGTGTACGCGCAGGCCGATCTGGATGCGCTGCACCGCGTCGGCGATCGCGGGCTGAGCACCGTCGCGACCGGCGCCGCCGCCGATATCGTCGACCAGATCCTGGGGGTGCGTTCGGTGCGGGGAGCGACCCTGATCGGCGATGGCCCGCTGACCGACGGCGCGGTGGCGCTGCTGGCCGGACAGAACCCGACCGTCGCGGTCTCGGCCGCCGCACTGACCCCGGCAGACAGCGGCCCGGCCGACACCTCACCGCAGCGCTACGCCCAGCAGGTGGTGGTCGCACCGTTCGATCCCGCCCTCGGCGCCGCACTGGCCGGAGTCGGTGCCACCCCCCGCACACCGACGTATCTGGACACCGGACTGGACATCCCGCTGGACCATGATTCGCGGGTGGCCCGCCTGCAGGATGCGCTCGGCGCCCTGCAGTGGCGTGGCCTGCGACCCGAGGCGCAGGGACGCACCCAGCTCGTCGTCCCCCCGCTGACCTGGGACCTCAACCCCGATGAGGCCCAAAGCGTGCTGACCGCGGTGGCGACCGCGATCAGGGCCGGGCTGGCCGTGCCGCGGCCACTGCCGGTGGTTCTGCAACAGACACCCGCGCTGGCACCGTTCGATTCCAGCGCCGTCCCGTCGTGGTCCGGTGACGCCGCGGGCACCTTCGACAACGGGGTGACCTCCGGGATCGGCGCGATCACCGGCCGGCTGTGGGGGCTGACCGCGGCGTTGACCGTCGACGAACGCACCGGCCTGACCGGTAACCAGTACACCGCCCCCCTACGTGAGGACATGTTGCGCGCCGTGAGCCAGTCGATTCCGGCGCGGTCGCGCAATGGTGCCGCCCAGCAACGCCTTTCGACGGTCAGCCGCACCGTCGCCGATCTGTTCGGCGCGGTCACCGTCGTGAACCCCGGCGGCTCGTACACGCTGGCCACCGAGCGCAGCCCCCTGCCGCTGGCGCTGCGCAACGACCTGCCCGTGCCGATCCGGGTCCGACTACGGATCGACGCGCCGCCGGGGATGACGGTCACCGACCCCGGGGAGATCGAGCTGCCGCCGGGTTTCCTGCCGGTGCGGGTGCCCATCGAGGTGCACTTCACCCAGCGCTTCGCCGTCGATGTCGCCCTGACCACCGGCGACGGCATGGCCCTCGGTGACCCGGTGCGGTTGTCGGTGCATTCCAACGCCTACGGCAAGGTGCTGTTCTTCATCACCCTGACCGGAGGGCTGATCTTGGCGTTGCTGGTCGGTCGCCGCCTGTGGCACCGTTTCCGCGGCGAGCCGGACCGGGCGGACCTGGTGCCGCCGACCCGGGAGCCGCGCAGGCCCGACCCGTTGGACACCGCGCTGGCTCACACCGCCGAGGACACCGCGCGCCCGGAGCGGACCCGATGAGCGCCGCGCAGGGCACCCGCAAGGAGTTGTCGGACTCGGCCGTCGTCTCCAGGTCGTGGGCGATGGCGCTGGCGACGCTGATCAGCAGGCTCACCGGGTTCGCCAGGATGGTGCTGCTGGCGATCATCCTCGGCGGGCCGTTGCTGAGCGCCTTCTCGGTGGCCAACCAGCTGCCGAACCTGATCGCCGCGCTGGTCCTCGAGGCGACCTTCACCGCGATCTTCGTCCCGGTGCTGGCCCGCGCCGAACGCGAGGATCCCGACGGCGGAACGGCGTTCATCCGCAAGCTGCTCACCTTGGCCACGCTGGTGCTGCTGTTGGCGACCATCTCCTCCACGCTGGCCGCCCCGCTGCTGACCGACCTCATGCTTGGTTCCGAACCCTTGGTGAACCGTCCGCTGACCACCGCGTTCGCCTACCTTCTCCTACCCCAGATCATCTTCTACGGGCTGTCCTCGGTGTTCATGGCAATCCTGAACACCCGCAACATCTTCGGTCCGCCGGCCTGGGCGCCGGTGGTCAACAACGTGGTCGCCATCGCCACCATCGGCCTCTATCTCCTTGTCCCCGGCGAGCTCTCGGTGAACCCGGTGGAGATGGGCAACGCCAAGCTGCTGGTGCTGGGTATCGGAACCACCCTGGGCGTGGTGGCCCAGGCCGCGGTCGTCTTCGTCGCGCTACGGGCCGAGCGGATCAGCATGAAACCGCTCTGGGGCATCGACGACCGGATCAAGACCTTCGGGATGATGGCGTTGGCGATGGTCCTCTACGTCCTGATCAGTCAGATCGGTCTGATCGTCGGCAACCAGATCGCCAGCGCCGCATCGGCATCCGGGCCGGCCATCTACAACTACACCTGGCTGGTGCTGCAGCTGCCGTTCGGCATCATCGGCGTGACCGTGCTCACCGTGGTGATGCCGCGATTGTCGCGCAACGCCGCATCCGAGGACGGGCCGGCCGTGCTGGCCGATCTGAATCTGGCCACCCGGCTGACCATGCTGACGATGATCCCGGTGGTCGCGGTGATGACCGTCGGTGGGCCGGCCATCGGCAGCGCGCTGTTCGCCTACGGCAACTTCGGCGATACCGACGCCGGCTACCTCGGTATGGCGATCACGCTGTCGGCCTTCACCCTGATCCCCTATTCGCTGGTGCTGCTGCAGCTTCGGGTTTTTTACGCGCGTCAACAGCCGTGGACGCCGATCGTGCTGATCCTGGTGATCACCGCCGTGAAGATCGTCACCTCGGTGGCGGTACCGCATCTGGTCACCGACCCGGGCATGGTCGCCGGATATCTGGGGCTGGCCAATGGCCTCGGATTCCTGGCCGGCGCCACCGTCGGATATGCGGTCCTGCGCGCCAACCTGATCCCCGCCGGAAGCGGCGGCCGGATGATCAGCATCGAGGTGGTGCGCACCATCCTGGTCACGATCGCGGCATCCATGCTCGCCGGTCTTCTCGCCCATGTCGTCGACAAGCTTCTCGGTCTGCAGGCCCTGACCGAACACGGCGGTGGCGCGGGATCGCTGCTGCGACTGGTGGTGATCGGGCTGATCATGGGTCCGATCATCGGCGCGGTGCTGTGGTGGGCCAAGGTGCCCGACGCGGTGTCGGCGGTCGCCGCGGTGCAGGCCCGACTCCGGGGCCGCACGCCGTCGGCCCCCGGGCGCACGACCGGGACCGATGCTGGTCATGACCGCCGGGCGGTCCCGTATCCTGATCGGAGCAATTCGCATCCGATGCGGCCCGGCCGCCCCCCGGCAGCCCGCCGGTATGCACCGCAGGCACAGATTGCCACGAGCCACACTCGGAAAGGACCATCGGTGAGCGATACGCCCGGCAGCGGGTCTGCGCCAGACGCCGGAGCCGATTCCGAAACCGGCGCCACCACCCGGATTCCGTTGCAGGGCAAAGCTGATGCGTTTGCACCCGATACCGGTGGTTTCACCGCACGGCCACCGGCCGACTACGGCGGCGATCCCAGTCGCGAGCCGCTGGCCTTCGACCCGCCGCGTGAGGGTCCCGCCGAGGCCGCGCTCGGTGAGGAACTGCACCTGATCCCTGGCGCGACCATCATCGGCGGGCGCTACCGGTTGCTCGTGTCCCACGGCGGGACCGACACGCTGCGGTTCTGGCATGCCCTGGACACCGCACTCGACCGGCAGGTCGCGCTGACCTTCGTCGACCCCGATGGCACCCTGCCCGAGTCCGAACTGCAGGACATCCTGGCCAGGACGCAACGGCTGTCGGCGATCGACAGCCCCGGGCTGGCGCGGATCTTGGACGTCACCCGCTCCGGGTCCGGCGGCCTGGTGATCTCGGAGTGGATCCGTGGTGGTTCGCTGACCGAGGTCGCCGAGACCTCCCCCTCCCCGATCGGCGGGGCGCGCGCCATCCAGTCTCTGGCCGCCGCTGCCGATATCGCACACCGTTCGGGTGTCGCGTTGTCGGTCGACGATCCGGGCCGCATCCGGGTCAGCATCGAGGGCGATGTCGCGCTCGCTTTCCCGGCGACGCTGCCCGATGCCAACCCCGAGAGCGATATCCGCGGCGTCGGTGCGGCGTTGTACGCCCTGCTGATCAACCGTTGGCCGCTACCACAGACCGGTACCACCAGCGGTCTGGAGCCCGCCGACCTCGACGCGGTCGGCCAGCCCGTCGAGCCACAGACGGTCAATGCGGATATTCCCTTCCAGATCTCCGCCGCAGCCGCCCGCGCGGTGCAGGAAAACGGTGGTATCCGCAGCGCACCGACGCTGCTGAACCTGCTGCAGCAGGCCACCGCGGTGGCCGACCGCACCGAATACATCGCCCCGCTGGACGCGTCCTCGGCCGACCAGCCTGCGCGTTCGGGTGCCGCCGATGCCGACCCGGACGCCGTCGCGCGGCGCCGCAAGGGCCTGATCATCGGACTCGCCGTCGGCGGCGTGGTCGTCGTGCTGGTCTTCGTCCTGCTGGTCACCGTGCTCAGCCGGATCTTCGGTGACGTGGGTGGCGGGATCAACCGCGACGAGCTCGGCCTGAACAACCCCAGCAGCAGCACCACGGCCGAGTCCGACAGTGGAACGGTCAAGCCGGTCCGGGCCACCGTCTTCTCCCCCGAGGGTGGCGCCGACGCTCCCAACGAGGCCGGTCTGGCGATCGACGGGAACCCCGCGACCGCGTGGCCCACCGACACCTACTCCGACCCGGTGCCCTTCCCCGGCTTCAAGAACGGTGTCGGCCTGATGCTGCAGTTGCCCAAGCCCACCGATATCGGGTCGATCACGGTCACCGTGTCCAGCGTGGGCACTTCGGTCCAGATCCGTTCGGCCGACACGGCCAATCCGGCCTCGCTGTCCGATACCACCGAACTGACCCCGCCGACGCCACTGAAGAAGGGTTCCAACACCATCGACGTGCCCGAGGCCGCACCGACCTCGTACGTCCTGGTGTGGATCTCGACGCTGGGCACCGTCGACGGCAAAAGCCGCACCGATATCTCCGAGGTGACGGTCACCGCCCGCTCCTGAGCGGAATTATCCCCAGGCTGGACTCGGCAATCGCGCAGTTCAGCGGGTTGCGGCAAAGAGGTGCCCGGCCGCGGCCGCAGCGGAACCTAGGGTTCGGCTGTGGGGGATATCACGGCGGACGACCGCACTGACGAACAATTGCTGACCGCGCATCTCGCCGGGGATCGGTTCGCTTTCGAGGAGCTGTTCCGCCGCTACGAGCCGCAGCTGTACCGGCTGGCACGGATCACCACCCGCTGTCCCGACGACGCCCGCGATGCCTTGCAGGAAGCGATGCTCTCGGCACACTGCGCGGCCGGTCAGTTCCGTCATGACTGCACGGTGAAGAGCTGGCTGCGCCGCATCGTGGTGAACGCCTGCCTGGACCGGCTGCGACGGCACAGGGCGCGACCCACCGCGCCGCTGGATCCGGAACTCGCCGGCCATGCCCCGGACCCCACCACGGCATTGGACACCGCGATCGTGGTGGAGAAGGCGTTGATGCGGCTTCCGATCGACCAGCGCGCGGCGATCGTTGCCGTCGATATGCAGGGGTTCTCGGTGGCCGAGACGGCCGCCCTGCTCGGTGTGCCAGAGGGCACCGTGAAGAGTCGGTGCGCGCGCGGCCGGTCCAAACTCGCGGCGACCCTGGCCCACCTGAGCGCATCGGTGGCGCGATGATGGAGCAGTGCCCACCGAGCCCGACGACGCGACCACCGCCAGGGTCCGCCGTGAGCTCGCCGACCTCGCCGAGGCACCGGCACCCGCTCCGCCCCCGGAGGTGACCGCCGCCGTCGTCGCGGCACTGCGCGGGAATCACCGGGTGGTACCCGGTGGTGGGGCCCCGCTGCGGCACGCCGACCGTCCGTCGGTCCACCGGCGCACCTGGCAGTTCGGCGGTCTGCTCGCGGTCGGCGTTTCGATCGTGCTGGGCAGCCTGGCGCTCATCGACACCGAGACCCGCCCGGCCACCGGAACGCGGGCGGATTACACGACGGCCAGACACGTCACCGAACAGTCCATACCGCCGGGACTGCCGTTGCCAGCCGAAGCCATCGAGGCCCTGCTCATTCGTCCCCCGGTGCTGGGACCGCTGACGGACCCTCCGGCCTGCCTGACCGGGATCGGCCGCCCGGCCGACACGCCCATCCTCGGCGCCCAACCGGTGCCCGATGGCGTGCTGCTGGTGCTGCCCGGATCCACGCCGGATGAGATGGTCGCGGTCGTGGTGGCGGCTGGCTGCCCCGCCACAAACCCGAGGTTGCTGACCAGTTCGGTGTTGCCGCGCCCCTCACATGCCGCTCGGGAACACCGCGGCCTACGCTGATGTTTGAACTCACGCCGCTTATGCGGCAGAAAGGCTGGGATATCCACGATGTCCACCACTTCTGAGGACACGTCCCCCATCCACGACGTGATCATCATCGGATCCGGCCCGGCCGGGTACACCGCGGCGGTGTACACCGCCCGCGCGCAACTGAAGCCGTTGGTGTTCGAGGGCATTTCCTTCGGCGGTGCGCTGATGACGACCACCGAGGTCGAGAACTACCCCGGCTTCCGGGAAGGCATCACCGGACCGAATCTGATGGAGGAGATGCGCGAGCAGGCGCTGCGTTTCGATGCCGACCTGCGCATGGAAGACGTCGATTCGGTGGACCTGAGCGGTCCGGTCAAGACGGTGACCGTCGGTGACGAGACCTTCCGCGCGAAGTCCGTGATCTTGGCCATGGGCGCCGCCGCCCGCCAGCTCGGGATCCCCGGCGAGCAGGAGCGCATCGGTCTGGGTGTCAGCACGTGCGCCACCTGTGACGGGTTCTTCTTCCGCGAGCAGGACATCGCCGTGATCGGCGGCGGCGACTCGGCGATGGAAGAGGCGATCTTCTTGACCAAGTTCGCCCGCAGCGTCACGCTGATCCACCGCCGTGACGAGTTCCGGGCGTCCAAGATCATGCTCGAGCGCGCGCAGGCCAACGAGAAGATCACCATCCTGACCAACACCGCTGTAGACGAGATCGAGGGTGACCCGAAGGTCACCGGAATTCGGTTGCGCAACACGGTAACCGGTGAAGAGTCCAAGCTCGCCGTGTCCGGTGTGTTCGTCGCGATCGGGCACATCCCGCGCTCGGATCTGGTCAAGGGCCAGGTCGACCTCGATGACGACGGTTACGTCAAGGTGATCGGGCGCAGCACCGCGACGTCGGTCGAAGGCGTGTTCGCTGCAGGCGATCTGGTGGACCACACCTACCGCCAGGCCATCACCGCCGCCGGCTCCGGCTGTTCGGCAGCCCTCGACACCGAGCGCTGGCTCACCGAATTCCCGGCTCCCACCGAAGATTAGGAGATATTCATGGCTGAGAACTCTGCGACCGTCACGGTCACCGACGATTCGTTCAAGCAGGATGTGCTGTCCAGTTCAACCCCGGTGCTGGTCGACTTCTGGGCAACCTGGTGCGGCCCGTGCAAGATGGTCGCCCCCGTGCTCGAGGAGATCGCCGCGGAGAAGTCCGGTGAGCTCACCGTGGCCAAGCTCGACGTCGACGCGAACCCCGAGACCGCGCGTGACTTCCAGGTTGTCTCGATCCCGACGATGATCTTGTTCAAGGACGGTCAGCCGGTCAAGCGGATCGTCGGCGCGAAGGGCAAGGCGGCGCTGCTGCGCGAGATCGCCGACGATCTCGCCTGAGGACGGTTCGGCGCATCACACGCCGAGGTTTTCCGGATTTTAAGCGGTATCTGAGACAATACTGTCTGTCCGGAGTGCCATTGCCGTCGGTTCGGGGGGGTGCTCAATGTCGGAAAGGCCAAGAATGTCGATACTGCGTCGCGGCGACCGCGGAAGTGCGGTCGTCGAGATCAGAGCGGCACTGGCCGGCTTGGGCATGCTCGAGCACCCGGACGCCGAACCGACCACCGGCAAGCACATCGTCGCCGATCTGTTCGATGCCGAACTCGACCATGCCGTGCGTGCGTTCCAGCAGCACCGAGGCCTGCTCGTCGACGGCCTGGTCGGTGAGGCCACCGCCCGCGCCTTGCGCGAAGCCTCCTATCAACTGGGTGCGCGCACGTTGTCGCACCAGTTCGGCGCACCGATGTACGGCGACGATGTGGCCACCCTGCAGGCCAGACTGCAGGATCTCGGGTTCTACACCGGCCTGGTCGACGGGCATTTCGGGCTGCAGACGCACAACGCACTGATGTTCTTCCAGCGCGAGTACGGCCTGTTCCCGGACGGTATCTGTGGCCCGGAAACACTGCGGTCGCTCTACTTTCTGGGCTCCCGGGTCACCGGCGGCTCACCCCACGCCATCCGCGAGGAGGAGTTGGTGCGCCGCTCGGGGCCGCGGCTGTCCGGTAAGCGGGTCATCATCGATCCGGGCCGTGGCGGCAGCGATCTGGGGGCGATCATCCAGGGTCCCGAGGGCCCGATCAGCGAGGCCGACATCCTGTGGGATCTGGCGAGCCGACTCGAAGGCAGGATGACTGCCATCGGCATGGACACCTTCCTGTCCCGCTCGGCCGCCAGCAGCCCCTCGGATGCCGAACGGGCCGCCACCGCCAACACGGTGGGCGCCGATCTGATGATCAGCCTGCGCTGCACCACGCACAGCAGTGCCACCGCCAGCGGCGTCGCCTCGTTCCACTTCGGCAATTCGCACGGCTCGGTGTCCACCATCGGCCGCAATCTTGCCGATTTCATTCAACGAGAACTCGTGGCGCGCACCGGATCCCGTGATTGTCGCGTGCATGGCCGGACCTGGGACCTGCTGCGGCTGACCCGGATGCCCACGGTGCAGGTCGATCTCGGCTATGTGACCAATACACATGATCGAACGCTGTTGGCGTCAGCTGCATCTCGCGATGCCATCGCAGAGGGGATGCTGGCCGCGGTGAAGCGACTGTACCTGCTCGGCAAGGACGATCGCCCGACAGGTACGTTCACCTTCGCCGAACTACTGGCCCACGAGCTGTCTGTCGAAGCCGGCCGCGTCGCCCCCAGCTGACCTCTCCGGTTTCAACCCCCCTCGAGCGGCGCCGCTCAACTGACTGCGGCTGCGGCACCGACGGGTACCTGCAGGCGGGCACTTTCCAACAGCCGTTCCAGGGCAGCCTCGACATCGGCCTTCCAGCCCAGTCCCTGCTCGAGCTCCAGTCGCAGCCGGGGGAAGTACGGATGGGGCGCGACAACCTCGAATCCTGCCGCGCTGAGGAACTCCGCCGATACGATGCACTGCCCGGCCGAACAGTCGCCGAGCGCCTCGATCACGGATGCCAGCTCCGCAGTCGCACCGTCCGCGCACAGATCGTCGGCCAAAGCCGTCCGCCCGAATGCCTCGAGGGCGCGCACCCCGCGCCGAATAAGATCGGCGGCGACGGCCGCTACCAATGCCCGGGACAGATCGTCCCCGTCTTCAGCCGAGTCGACACCCAGCGAGGTCAGCAAGACCGCGTCGGCACTCACCGGTCCGGTCGGGAAGCGGGAGGCGCGCGGCACCGCACCGGGCGGTGCGTAGAAGGCGTATCCCGAGCACGGGGCATCGATGGTCAGCTCAGAGAAGTCTTGCTCGCCGGGAGCATCCGGTCCCACCAGTGCCACCTGCGCGCACGAGCCCCATTCCAACATGACCATCGACAGCCATGCTTCCTTCTCGAACTCCGGGTCGGCCAGGTGATCCTCACCCTGCACCGTCGAGGGGTCCACTTCCCAGAACACACAGCGTCGCGCGTGCTTGGGCAACTGATCGAACGCCTCGAGCCGAAGCGAGCTGATTCGCGCTGACACTTCGAGTCCTCACCCTTCGATTCTGGAGAGCGCACGGACCTCCAGGATAGGAGAAATGCGGCCGATTCGATGCTCTGGACCAAATACGTTGTCACACATGTGATCTCCGTGATGGGGTCGTCGCGCGTCGAGTTCGGGAGCGGCCAGTGTCACAGTGACGTAATTCGCCCTTGTCCCCGGTCGTGGAAAAACAGCGCGAAAACAGCCCCCTCATTACTTGGCGGAGTTCATCAGTTCGACGATGCGTTGCAGATCATCGACGGAGCCGAACTCGACCACGATCTTGCCCTTACGCTTACCCAGACTCACGGTGACCCGCGTATCGAACGCCGTCGACAGCTGTTCGGCGACATCCTGCAGACCGGGCATCTGGATCGGCTTGCGTCGCGGTGCCGGGGGGTCCGCCGGACCGTTCCGGTTCGCCAGCGTGACGGCCTCTTCGGTCGCCCGTACCGACAGACCCTCGGCCACGATCCGCGCCGCGAGTTCTTCCTGGCGCTCGGGACCGCCCTCCAGGGCCAGCAGCGCCCTGGCATGTCCGGCGGAAAGCACACCTGCCGCGACCCGTCGCTGAACGGCGATGGGCAGGCGCAGAAGTCGGATCATGTTCGAGATCAGCGGACGCGATCGACCGATCCGGGACGCCAACTCGTCGTGGGTTACCCCGAATTCTTCGAGAAGCTGTTGGTAGGCCGCGGCCTCTTCCAACGGATTCAGCTGAGCGCGGTGGATGTTCTCCAGCAGGGCGTCGCGCAGCATGCTGTCGTCCGCGGTCTCTCGGACGATGGCCGGGATGGCAGTCAGTCCGGCTTCCTGCGATGCCCGCCAGCGCCGCTCCCCCATCACCAGCTGATAGCGCGTAGCGCCGTCGACGGCCGGCATCGCCCGCACCACGATCGGCTGCATGACGCCGAACTCCTTGATGGAGTGGATCAACTCGGAGAGCGCCTCTTCATCGAAAACCTGCCGGGGCTGGCGCGGGTTCGGATCGATGAGCGTCGGATCGATCTCGCGGTACACCGCGCCGAACTCCGCGACGGCCGCTTCCTCGGCAGCCGTCGGTGCCGGTGCGGCGGGCTTCGGCGCGCCCCCCATCAAGACATCGGCAGCACTGTCGCCGATCCGCGGAGCGCCCAGCGCCTCCCCCTCACCCGGGCCGGTCGGGATCAACGACGCCAGTCCGCGTCCCAATCCGCTGCGCTTCTTCGCCTGGTTCATCGACCTCTCCTGCTGATCTTCTGCTCGGGAACTACCTGGATCACTTGACCGATCGCCCGCGCTCGGCAATCTCGCGGCTGGCGTCGAGATAGCTCATCGCTCCTCGTGAGCCCGGGTCATAATCGAGGATCGTCATCCCATACCCGGGCGCTTCCGACACCTTCACGCTGCGCGGGATGACCGTTCGCAGCACCTTGTCGCCAAAGTGTGCACGCACATCTTCGGCCACCTGGTCGGCCAACCGGGTACGGCCGTCGTACATGGTCAGGACCACCGTCGTGACGTTCAGTTCGGGATTGAGGTGTGACTTGACCATCTCGATATTGCGGAGCAGCTGCCCCACACCTTCCAGTGCGTAGTACTCGCACTGAATCGGGATCAGCACCTCGGGCGCGGCGACGAGGGCATTGATGGTCAGCAGACCCAGCGACGGCGGGCAGTCGATGAAGACGTAGTCGAAGCTGTGATCACGCAAGGCGCCCAGCGCCGAGCGCAGCCGGCCTTCCCGCGCAACCATGCTGACCAACTCGATCTCGGCACCAGCCAGATCGATGGTGGCCGGCACGCAGTACAGCTTGTCGTTGTGGGGACTGCGCTGGAGTGCGTCGGCAAGTGGTATCTCACCGATCAGCACCTCATAGGACGACGGCGTGCCCTGGCGGTGCTCGATGCCCAGAGCCGTGCTGGCATTGCCCTGCGGATCGAGATCGATGACCAACACCTGCAACCCCTGGCGTGCGAGTGCCGCGGCCACATTCACCGCAGTCGTCGTCTTGCCGACACCGCCCTTCTGGTTGGCGATGGTGAAGATGCGCTGACGGGCGGGACGCGGCAGACCTCGCTCGCGATTGTGCAGCAGTCGGCTGGCTCGCTCGGCCTCGGCCGCTATGGGAGTGTCGATGGTCGGCCACGCCTCGGGTTCAGCCGTCCATGTTTCACGTGAAACATCACGCTGGCCCGTCATCGTTTCCTCCTGCCGGGTCGCCCCGTCCGACTGTCCACCGCTCCGCGTCGTGCTTCGACCACGGTGGCGGGTGGATTCAAAAAGTCCACGCCACATCTCACCACCCTTACCTCCGAAGCACCAAGCGAACTCAACGTCCGCCGGTGCTGCTCCACCTCGTCGACGGCCCGCTCCCCCTTCAATGCCAGCATCCGGCCGCCGACTCGCAGCAGCGGGATGCTCCACCGGGACAGCTTGTCCAACGGAGCCACCGCTCGGGACACGACCGCGTCCATCTCTCCTGCCTCCGCACGAATCGCCTTGTCTTCAGCCCGACCCCGAACGACCTCGACGTCGAGCCTCAACTCGTCGATCGCCTCCCGCAGAAATTCACTGCGACGCAGCAGCGGCTCGACCAACGTCACGCGAAGATCGGGCCGGGCGATCGCGAGTGGGATGCCGGGCAGTCCCGCCCCGCTTCCGATATCGGCCACCCGCTCCCCCTCATCGAGAAGCTCGGCCATGGCGGCACTGTTGAGGATGTGCCGCTCCCACAGACGGTCGACCTCGGCCGGACCGATGAGTCCTCGCTCGATCCCGGCGCCGGCCAGGATCCGACCGTAATGTTCGGCGACACCGACCCGGTCGCCAAAGCAAAGAGCCGCCGCCTGGGGCGCCGGACTCAATTCACCATGTTTCACGTGAAACATCCTCCGGTAGTGCCCCAGGCCGACGGCCCTGAACTTCTCGTTAGAACTACATCCGTGTAACTCGGCCTAGGCCGGGAGCACGACCACGCGGCGCGACGGCTCGGCGCCCTCGCTCTCGCTGCGCACGCCCTCGACGGCCGCCACCGCGTCGTGAACGATCTTGCGCTCGAAGGGCGTCATCGGCGACAGCTCTTCGCGCTGACCCGACTCCACCACCCGACGGGCGATCTTGTCTCCCAGCGCGGCCAGCTCGTCACGACGACGACGACGCCACCGTGCGATGTCCAGCATCAACCGGCTTCGCTCACCGGTCTTCTGGTGCACGGCGAGCCGGGTCAGCTCCTGGAGGGCGTCGAGGACCTCTCCCTTACGTCCCACCAACTTGTTCAGATCACTGCCACCGTCGATGCTCACGACGGCACGGTCGCCCTCGACGTCCAGATCGATATCACCGTCGAAGTCCAACAGATCCAAGAGCTCTTCCAGATAATCGCCGGCAATCTCACCCTCGGCGACGAGCCGATCTTCCAGATCGTCCTCGGCGGGCGCGGGAGCGTTCTCGGTCACGGACTCGTCGGACACCTCGTCGGTGCGATCGGCCGTTTCTGCGTCAGTCATATCGGTTCTCCTTACTTCGCCGTGGCCGCCACCGGAGTCTGTTTCCGGGTTCATCGGCTCTCTCGGCTTGGCTTCTAGCGCTTGCGCTTATTCGGTCGGCTGCCCGGCCGCGGGGTGTTCCCCGCCGCCCGGGGCGCGGGATTCTTCGCAACGTTCTGATTCTTGGCGTTCTTGGGGCTCTTGGAGTCGGCAGCACCGGAACCGGTCTCGTTGTCGGCGTCCGCGTCGCCCGGCGCCTTGGCCGCCGCGGAGTCCTCGCCGCCGGCGGCGTCTTTCGGTTGCTTACGACCCTTACTCGGCTTCGCGCCGGGTGCGGGGGCGTTGGCAGCTCGGCGTTCGAGCTCGAGGGCCTTCTTGGCTTCCTCTTCCTTCTCGATCTTGCCGAACACGACATGCTGCTGACCGAAGGTCCAGATGTTGTTGGCGAACCAGTACAGGATCACCGCCAGGGGCAGGAATGGACCGCCGACGACGACGCCAAGTGGGAACACATACAGCGCCAGCTTGTTCATCAGCGCGGTCTGCGGATTGGCTGCCGCCTCCGGGCTCTGTCGTGCAATGGATGCGCGGCTGTTGAAGTAGGTGGCGATACCGGCGAGGATCATGATGGGCACACCCACACCGATGACAGCCACCCGGCTGAATTCGGTGAACGCGTCCAGACCGGTCTTCTGGATCATGGTCGCGCCCAGCGGAGCGCCGAACAGATTGGCATCGAGGAAGTGCGCTACGTCGGTCGGGCTGAACACATAGTTGCCGGTCGCCCGGTTCTGCTCCACCGACAGCTGGATCTGACCGAAGCCACCCTGGGTCCGGTTGAACGAACGAAGCACGTGGAACAGTCCGATGAACACCGGAACCTGAGCCAGCATGGGCAGACAGCCCAGGATCGGATTGAATCCGTGTTCCTTCTGTAGCTTCTGCATCTCCAGCGCCATGCGCTGCCGATCCTTGCCGTACTTCTTCTGCAGAGCCTTGATCTGGGGCTGCAATTCCTGCATCTGCCGCGTGGTGCGGATCTGCTTGACGAACGGCTTGTACAAGATCGCTCGCAAGGTGAAGACCAGGAACATCACCGACAGCGCCCATGCGAAGAAGTTCGACGGCCCCAGCAGGAAAGCGAATGCTTTGTACCAGACCCACATGATCGCCGACACCGGGTAATAGATGATGTCGAGGCTGAACCAGTTAAACAACAGAATCGCTCCTGACGACTTCTCCCGAAGTCTTATCGCCGGCCTTCTCGCCGCGCTCGGGTATCGGGTCCCATCCTCCGCGATGCCATGGACCACACTTTGCAAGCCGGACAAGAGCAAGCCAGCTTCCGCGGATCAGACCCCACTCGGTCAAGGCATCCACCGCGTACTCGCTACAGGTGGGAGTGAACCGGCACGATGGCAGCCGCAGCGGCGAAATCATCGTTCGGTACAGCTGAATCACGAAAATTACGCACCTGGCCGGCAGTCCCGTCACGATCGGGCCTGCTGCAACATATGGGTGCGTGTCAACGCCGAGCGCAGCTCGGTCTCGAGTCGCGCCGAAAGCGCGTCGCGGCTACCCGGTAGCGCCCGGATGACCACGCGGTCGGCAGCGTCGAGGGCGGACTGACCGTCGCAGAGAATGCGATAGGCGGCGTGCCGCAATCGGCGCGCGACACGGTGCCGTTGCACCGCTGTCCCCACCGATTTGGACACGACCAGACCTATCTTCGGGCCGACGACATTCTCGTCGCCGACCGCGTCGCGCCAGGCGTGCACAACCAGATCAGGCTGCGCCGCCCGGACACCTTGCCGCACCGTGACACTGAAATCCGTGGACCGTGTCATTCGGTACTGGGCCGGAAGCACCGCCGCAGACCCTGCGTCGAATCACGCAGTGAGAGAGCGACGACCCTTGCCGCGGCGTGCCGAGACGATCGCGCGACCCGCGCGCGTCCGCATCCGCAACCGGAATCCGTGCACACGGGCCCGGCGGCGGTTGTTCGGCTGAAAAGTCCGCTTGCCCTTGGCCACGGCTGTCTCTCCTCGTTCGGTCTGGTGCCGACACCCTCGACCACCATGCATGTCATGACAGCCGAAGATGCGAGCACCGTTGGTAAGCTCATCGATCTTGCGTACTTAGCCAAGGCACTGCCCCGAATTGCTTCGAGGGCATGAGCCCGGCCGTATCGCCACGTGTGGGCGACTGTTCGAGGGTACTGACGAGAATTGTCTGGGTCAAACCTGGTCGGACCCACCACCACCGCCCCCGAACTGCGCATCATCGAACCCAGAAGTCACATCTGCCCCTGACGATCCAGGGCCGCAACAGATCACGCCGGCAATGTTGCCGAACGGTTGGCACTCCGAGAGAAAACTGTTAGCTTCTGCCAAGGCCGTTTCGTACCTGAGGCGGCGCCGGACATAGAGCGGGGACGACCACCGGCCGCGAGCCCACAGACCGATCGAACGGGATGTGCCGAGCTCCGACACCAGGCATCCGCGCCGCAACTTAATGCGACAGCAGCTCATGCGCGCTTTCCACAGGCTGTGGATAACTATGTGGATGGTTTGTTACTGTCGCCCCCGGGAAGTCCCGAGGAAGCCGAAAAAAGGGGGTAGGCGTCGTTGACCGCGGACCCAGACTCCTCCTTTGTCACGGTGTGGAACAACGTCGTCGCCGAGCTCAACGGCGAGACCCCCTTCGGTGAGACCGTCAACGGCGGGCCCCGCGAATCCACCCTCACCGCCCAGCAACGTGCCTGGCTGAAGCTGGTCCGACCGCTGGTCATCACCGAGGGTTTCGCGCTGCTCTCGGTGCCGACGGCGTTCGTGCAGAACGAGATCGAACGCGGACTTCGCGAGCCGATCATCGAGGCGCTCAGTCGGCAGCTCGGACAGCGAGTCGAACTCGGTGTCCGCATCGCCACTCCCCCGCCCGATGACGACACCGACACCGAGCCTCCGCAGGATTCCGCGGACACCGAAGAGGTCGACGACGATCTGGCCGCCATCGAAAGCGCCGAGGCCAGCTGGCCGACGTTCTTCAACCGATCGCAGACTCCGGCGCCGGAGGCCGCGAACTCTGTCACGCTGAATCGCCGCTACACCTTCGAGACGTTCGTGATCGGCTCGTCCAACCGGTTCGCCCACGCTGCGACGCTCGCCATTTCCGAAGCACCGGCACGTGCCTACAACCCGCTGTTCATCTGGGGTGAATCCGGGTTGGGCAAGACACATCTGCTGCACGCCGCGGGCAACTATGCCCAACGTCTCTTCCCCGGCATGCGGGTGAAGTACGTCTCCACCGAGGAATTCACCAACGACTTCATCAACTCGCTGCGCGACGACCGCAAGGCATCGTTCAAGCGCAGCTATCGCGATGTCGACATCCTGCTGGTCGACGACATCCAGTTCATCGAGGGTAAAGACGGCATCCAGGAAGAGTTCTTCCATACCTTCAACACGCTGCACAACGCGAACAAGCAGATCGTGATCTCCTCGGATCGATCGCCCAAGCAGCTCGCGACGCTCGAGGACCGCCTCCGAACACGTTTCGAATGGGGTTTGATCACCGACGTCCAGCCCCCCGAGCTGGAGACCCGGATCGCGATCCTGCGCAAGAAGGCGCAAATGGACCGCCTCGATGTCCCCGATGACGTCCTGGAGCTCATCGCCAGCCGCATCGAGCGCAATATCCGCGAGCTCGAGGGCGCCCTGATCCGGGTGACGGCATTCGCCTCGCTGAGCAAGACCACGATCGATAAATCGCTGGCCGAGATCGTCCTGCGTGATCTGATCGCCGATGCCGGCACCATGCAGATCAGCACCGCGACGATCATGGCGGCCACGGCCGAGTACTTCGAGACATCGGTCGAGGAGCTGCGCGGGCCGGGTAAGACCCGTGCCTTGGCACAGGCCCGCCAGATCGCCATGTATCTGTGCCGTGAACTCACCGACCTCTCCCTGCCGCGCATCGGCGAAGCATTCGGTCGTGACCACACCACTGTGATGTATGCCGAGCGCAAGATTCGTGACGGCATGGCCGAACGACGCGAAATCTTCGATCACGTCAAGGAACTCACCACCCGGATCCGGCAGCGCTCCAAGCGCTGATTCCGCCCTTGCACACCCTTTGCCGGGTCACCGGCGATCTTTGTCGTACCCCGACACGCGCACGAAACGCCGTAATGGGTCGCCGAGATCTGAAAAACTTTTGTCACATCTGCCCGCCGAATCACAACCGAGCGATGTGTACGCAGCTGTGGACAACTTGGGAGAAACCTCGTGGCAACCCGCCGTCCACTACACACCCGAGATGTTCTCCACATTCGTCCACTGCCGACCCGCCCGGTGCTCCACAATCTGCCCACATGCCCTCGAGGCCGGTGACCAGCGACTGTCAGGGTTCATCCACAGAATGCACAGCCCCTAATACTGTTGCTTTTATCTCTAGAGATTCATCTTCTGAAAACAGGCCGGTGGGGACAGAGCATCAACACCCACCTCCGTGCGGTTCGGCACCGTCGCGTCGGGGCCGAGCGAATCGCTTTCAAGTTCGCCGCCGACGCTCTACGGTGGTGATTCGATACGCCCTCCTGCGGTCGCGGGTCAGATCGCGACTACGCTCGGTGGGTACACGGGGAATCCGCTGGTTGATGCTCGTTTGACGCGGTAGATCGAAGGGACGTTATGGACGTGGTGACGACGAATGTTGGTCTCACCGATTTGAAGTTCCGTCTGGTACGCGAGGATTTCGCCGACGCCGTGGCATGGGTTGCCCGCAGTCTGCCCAGCCGGCCGACCGTGCCGGTACTGGCCGGAGTCCTGCTGACCGGCTCCGATGACGGCCTGACCATCTCCGGTTATGACTACGAGACCTCCGCAGAGGTGCGCGTCGCCGCCGAAATCGCTTCTCCGGGAAGCGTTTTGGTTTCCGGACGGCTGCTTTCCGACATCACCCGGTCATTGCCGGCCAAACCCGTCGACGTCACCGTCGAGGGCACTCGAGTCGCGCTGACCTGCGGGAGCGCGCGGTTCTCGCTGCCCACCATGGCCGTCGAGGACTACCCGTCGCTGCCCGCGCTGCCCGACGAGACCGGTGTGGTCTCGGCCGACCTGTTCGGCCAGGCGATCAGCCAGGTCGCGGTCGCCGCCGGCCGTGACGACACGCTGCCGATGCTGACCGGTATCCGCGTCGAGATTTCCGGCGACAAGGTCGTTTTGGCGGCCACCGACCGGTTCCGGCTGGCCGTCCGCGAGCTGACCTGGTCGACGGATTCGGCCGGGGTCGAAGCTGCGGTGCTGGTGCCGGCGAAGACGCTGTCCGAAGCCGCCAAGACCGGCACCGACGGCACCGAGGTGCATCTTGCGCTGGGTGCCGGCGCGGCGGTCGGTAAGGAGGGGCTGCTCGGTATCCGCAGCAACGGTAAGCGCACCACGACGCGACTCCTGGACGCCGAGTTCCCGAAGTTCCGTCAGCTGCTGCCCTCCGAGCACACCGCCATCGCGACCGTCGGGGTGGCCGAACTGACCGAAGCGATCAAGCGTGTGGCCCTGGTCGCCGACCGCGGTGCCCAGGTCCGGATGGAATTCAGCGTCGATGGGTTGCGACTGTCCGCCGGTGCCGACGATGTCGGCCGTGCCGAAGAAGATCTGCAGGTCGAGTTCGCCGGTGAGCCGCTGACCATCGCTTTCAACCCGACTTACCTGACCGATGGTCTGGGATCGTTGCATTCGGAGCGGGTGACGTTCGGCTTCACGACACCGAGCCGTCCCGCGGTTTTGCGTCCGGCGGGGGACACTGGAAACGATGTCGACGCCACCGGGCCGTTCCCGGCGGCACAGACCGACTACGTCTATTTGTTGATGCCGGTGCGGCTCCCTGGCTGACCGGCCCAAGGAGGTACGTGCGATGCAGCTGGGCTTGATCGGTCTTGGCAAGATGGGTTTCAACATGCGGGAGCGCCTGCGTGCCGGAGGCCACGAGGTCATCGGGTTCGATCCGCGCCCCGAGGTCACCGATGTCCCGACATTGGCCGCATTGGCCGAGTCGTTGGCTGCGCCGCGCACCGTGTGGGTGATGGTCCCCTCCGGTGAGGTTACCCGGCAGACGATCGCCGAGCTCGCCGATGTGCTCTCCCCCGGTGACCTGGTGATCGACGGCGGAAACTCCCGGTACACCGAGGATCGACCGCACGCAGACCTGTTGGGCCAGAAGGGAATTTCCTTCATCGATGCGGGTGTCTCGGGTGGCATCTGGGGCTTGACCGAAGGCTACGGGTTGATGGTCGGTGGCAGTGACGAGGACATCGCGCGGGCCATGCCGATCTTCGACACCCTGCGCCCGGCCGGCGATATCGCCGACGGATTCGTCCATGCCGGCCCCGTCGGAGCAGGCCATTTCACCAAGATGGTGCACAACGGCGTCGAGTACGCGTTGATGACGGCCTACGCCGAGGGTTACGAAATGCTGGCCGCCGAGGGTTTGGTGCGTGATCCCCAAGCGGTGTACCAGGCCTGGACCAACGGCACCGTCGTCCGGTCATGGCTGCAGCAACTTCTGGCCAAGGCGCTCAAGGAAGATCCCGAGCTGGCCAATATCAGCGGCTACACCGATGACTCGGGTGAGGGACGCTGGACGGTGGAAGAGGCGATTCGTCTCCGGGTGCCGGTACCCAGTATCGCCGCGTCGCTGTTCGCTCGGTTCCTGTCCCGCCAGGACGACTCCCCCACCATGAAAGCGGTTGCCGCACTGCGCAACCAGTTCGGTGGACATGCGGTCAAGCGCATCTCGGAATCCGGATAGCTTTGTACGTACGTCATCTGGGATTGACGGACTTCAGGTCGTGGCCACGGGCCGAGATCGACCTGCAGCCCGGCCACACGGTGTTCGTCGCACCCAACGGCTTCGGTAAGACCAATCTCCTTGAAGCCCTGTGGTATTCGGCGACCCTGGGCTCACATCGCGTATCGACCGATGCGCCGCTGATTCGTGCGGGCGCCGATCGTGCTGTGGTGTCGACGGTCGTGGTCAATGATGGTCGCGAGCTGGCTGTCGATCTTGAGGTGACCACCGGCCGTGCCAACAAGGCTCGGCTGAACAGATCGCCGGTGCGCAGCCCCAGGGAGATCCTCGGGGTGTTGCGCGCGGTGTTGTTCGCACCGGAAGATCTGGCATTGGTCCGGGGAGACCCATCGGAGCGGCGTCGCTTTCTCGACGAGGTGGCGACGTCGCTGCGGCCGCGGATCGCGGGGGTGCGTGCCGATTACGACAAGGTGTTGCGTCAACGCACCGCCCTGCTCAAAACCGCAGGCCCTGCTCGCCACCGCGGCGACACCGGCGTCCTGGACACCCTCGAGATCTGGGATGGTCACCTGGCTTCGCATGGCGCGCAGCTGATCTCGGCTCGCGTCGATCTGGTCAACAAGCTCGGACCCGAAGTGGAGAAGGCCTATCAGTTGCTGGCACCCGCCTCGCGACCGGCGGCAATCGGCTACCGCAGTAGCGTGCAGGTCGTGGAGACCGAGGCGGGAAACGGCACGGTCGACCCGATGGTCTACGAGGCCGCGCTGCTCGAGGAATGCGGGCGTAAGCGCAGCGCGGAACTTGAACGTGGTGTCTGCCTGGTAGGACCGCACCGCGACGACCTCGAGCTGCGACTCGGAGATCAGCCGGCCAAGGGATTTGCCAGCCACGGTGAATCCTGGTCCATGGCATTGGGTTTGCGGCTGGCGTCATACGAGTTGTTGCGATCCGAGGGCACCGACCCGGTGCTGTTGCTCGACGACGTCTTCGCCGAACTGGACAGTGCGCGCAGGCAGGCCCTGGCCAAGGTGGCCGGCTCGGCCGAGCAGGTGTTGGTCACCGCTGCAGTTCCGGAGGATCTACCGGCAGATTGGGATGTCCGCCGGGTTGAAGTGACGATGCGAGATGCCGACGGAGGCAGGGTGTCGGAGGTGATCACGTGAACGACCAAGACGATCGGTCGGACGGACCGCAGGAGCACCTCGAGGGCCTGCCAGGCATGGATATGGTGCGCCGGGCGCTCGAGGAGGCCCGCGGCGCCGCACGCAGTCAGGGCAAGGATGTCGGCCGCGGGCGTACCGCGCCGGCCGCCCGAAAACCCGCCGGGACGGGCCGGCGCCGCTGGTCGGGACCGGGCCCCGATGCCCGCGACCCCCAGACCTTCAGTGCTGCCACTCGTGATCTGGCCCGCTCGAGGGGCTGGACCAGGCAGGTCGCCGAGGGCGCGGTGCTCGGCCAGTGGACGACGGTGGTCGGCGATCAGATCGCCGACCACGCGATCCCGACCGGTCTACGCGACGGTGTGCTGACGGTGTCTGCCGAGTCGACGGCCTGGGCGACGCAGCTGCGCATGGTGCAGGCGCAGTTGTTGGCCAAGATCGCCGCGGCGGTCGGCGACGGGATCGTGACATCGCTGAAGATCCAGGGCCCGACGGCGCCGTCCTGGCGAAAAGGCAAGCTCAACGTGCCCGGCCGCGGCCCCCGCGACACCTACGGCTAGTTCCCTACCCGGCGAGCGTGCGTGTCTGCGGCGCGGCGCGCGGGCTTCCCGCCGAGTTCACGCACGCTCGACACCGTCGACTGAGAACGTCGAGACGCCAGAAATCAAGGGTCTGGAGCGTCCTGACTTTCCGATGGGCCGGAAATTCCGCGCACGGCGCAGATAGCTGGCTGGAAACACCGCCGCAGAGTCAGTCCTGACGTTACGTCGCGGTAGACTGTGGGGAGCTTTTGCAGGCGGTGACAGAACCACCTGCGCGCAACCCCAAGGAGACGCGTCCAACGTGGCTGCCCAAGACAAGAATGCCCCGGCCGAATACGGCGCCGACTCGATCAAGGTACTCGAAGGCCTGGAAGCAGTCCGCAAGCGGCCGGGTATGTATATCGGCTCCACCGGCGAGCGCGGTCTGCACCACTTGATCTGGGAGGTCGTCGACAACGCCGTCGATGAGGCGATGGCGGGATTCGCGACCAAGGTCGACGTCCGCATCCTCGAGGACGGCGGCGTTCAGGTCACCGATGACGGTCGCGGTATCCCCGTCGCGATGCACTCCACGGGCATCCCCACCGTCGACGTCGTGATGACCGTGCTGCACGCCGGCGGCAAGTTCGAAGAAGGCGCATACCAGGTATCCGGCGGTCTGCACGGCGTCGGCGTGTCCGTGGTGAACGCGCTGTCGACCAGGCTCGAGGCCGATATCCACAAGGATGGCTTCGAATGGCACCAGACCTATGACCGCTCGGTGCCGGGCACTCTGCGCCAGGGCGGGCCCTCCAAGAAGACCGGTACGACGATCCGATTCTGGGCCGACCCGGACATCTTCGAGACCACCACCTATGACTTCGAGACCATCGCGCGGCGGCTCCAGGAAATGGCCTTCCTCAACAAGGGCCTGACCATCGAACTCACCGACGAGCGCGTCGCCCCCGAAGAGGTCGTCGACGAGGTGGTCAGCGACCACGCCGAAGCGCCGAAATCCGCCGAAGAGAAGGCCGCGGAGCACTCCGCACCGCAGAAGGTTAAGCACCGGGTGTTCCACTACCCCGGCGGCCTGGTCGATTTCGTCAAGCACATCAACCGCACCAAGACCGCGATCCAACCCAGCGTCATCGACTTCGAGGGCAAGGGCCCCGGGCACGAGGTCGAGATCGCGATGCAGTGGAACGCCGGTTACTCCGAATCGGTGCACACCTTCGCCAACACCATCAACACCCACGAAGGCGGCACCCACGAAGAGGGTTTCCGGGCGGCGCTGACCACGGTGGTCAACAAGTACGCCAAGGACAAGAAGCTGCTCAAGGAGAAGGACCCGAACCTCACCGGCGACGATATCCGTGAGGGTCTGGCCGCGGTCATCTCGGTGAAGGTCTCCCAGCCGCAGTTCGAAGGTCAGACCAAGACCAAGCTCGGCAACACCGAGGTGAAATCCTTCGTCCAGAAGATCTGCAACGAAGAGCTGCAGCACTGGTTCGACGCCAACCCGGCCGAGGCCAAAACCGTTGTGAACAAGGCGGTCTCGTCGGCACAGGCGCGTATCGCCGCCCGCAAGGCGCGTGAACTGGTCCGGCGCAAGAGCGCGACCGATATCGGCGGACTGCCCGGCAAGCTCGCCGACTGCCGCTCCACCGATCCCAGCAAGTCCGAACTGTATGTGGTGGAGGGTGACTCGGCCGGTGGCTCGGCCAAGAGCGGTCGCGATTCGATGTTCCAGGCGATCCTGCCGCTGCGCGGCAAGATCATCAACGTCGAGAAGGCGCGCATCGACCGGGTGTTGAAGAACACCGAAGTCCAGGCCATCATCACCGCGCTGGGCACCGGCATCCACGACGAGTTCGACCTGGCCAAGCTGCGCTATCACAAGATCGTGCTGATGGCCGACGCCGATGTCGACGGCCAGCACATCTCGACGCTGCTGCTGACCCTGTTGTTCCGATTCATGAAACCGCTTGTCGAGAATGGTCATATCTTCCTGGCGCAGCCGCCGCTGTACAAGCTGAAGTGGCAGCGCAGCGAGCCGGAGTTCGCCTACTCCGATCGTGAGCGCGATGGTCTGCTCGAGGCCGGTCGCGCGGCCGGTAAGCGCATCAACCCCGAAGACGGCATCCAGCGGTACAAGGGTCTGGGTGAGATGGACGCCAAGGAACTGTGGGAGACCACCATGGATCCCAGCGTGCGGGTGTTGCGGCAGGTGACCCTCGATGACGCCGCCGCTGCCGATGAGCTGTTCTCCATTCTGATGGGTGAGGACGTGGAGGCACGCCGCAGCTTCATCACCCGTAATGCCAAAGACGTTCGCTTCCTTGACGTTTAACCAGGAATACCAGGTTTAGGACTCCTAGATGACTGACACCACCCTGCCGCCTGGCGACGACGGCGCAACCACCGACCGCATCGAACCTGTCGATATCCAGCAGGAGATGCAGCGCAGCTATATCGACTATGCGATGAGCGTCATCGTGGGCCGCGCGCTGCCCGAGGTCCGTGACGGCCTCAAGCCCGTGCACCGCCGCGTGCTCTACGCCATGTTCGACTCTGGCTTCCGGCCCGACCGCGGGCACGCGAAGTCGGCGCGTTCGGTGGCCGAGACGATGGGTAACTATCACCCGCACGGTGACTCGTCGATCTACGACACCCTGGTCCGGATGGCCCAGCCGTGGTCGCTGCGTTACCCACTGGTCGATGGCCAGGGCAACTTCGGCTCGCCCGGTAACGATCCGCCGGCCGCCATGCGTTACACCGAGGCGCGGCTGACCCCGCTGGCCATGGAGATGCTGCGTGAAATCGACGAGGAGACAGTCGATTTCATCCCGAACTACGACGGTCGCGTGCAAGAGCCGACCGTGTTGCCAAGCCGGTTCCCCAACCTGCTGGCCAACGGTTCGGGCGGTATCGCCGTCGGTATGGCCACCAACATCCCGCCGCACAACCTGCGCGAGCTCGCCGAGGCCGTCTACTGGTGCCTGGAGAATCACGAGGCCGACGAAGAGGCGACGCTGGCCGCGTGCTGTGAACGGGTCAAGGGTCCGGACTTCCCGACCTCCGGCCTGATCGTCGGGTCCCAAGGGATCAACGACACCTACACCACCGGCCGCGGATCGATCCGGATGCGCGGTGTCGTTGAGATCGAAGAGGATTCGCGCGGGCGCACCTCGATCGTCATCACCGAGTTGCCGTATCAGGTCAACCACGACAACTTCATCACCTCGATCGCCGAGCAGGTGCGTGACGCCAAGCTGACCGGTATCTCCAATATCGAGGACCAGTCCAGCGATCGCGTCGGCCTGCGAATCGTGGTGGAGCTCAAGCGCGATGCCGTCGCCAAGGTCGTGCTGAACAACCTCTACAAGCACACCCAGCTGCAGACCAGCTTCGGTGCGAACATGCTGTCCATCGTCGACGGGGTGCCGCGCACCCTGCGCCTGGACCAGATGATCCGCTACTACGTCGAACACCAACTCGACGTCATCAACCGGCGCACCCGCTACCGGTTGCGCAAGGCCAACGAGCGGGCCCACATCCTGCGCGGTCTGGTCAAGGCCCTCGATGCCCTCGACGAGGTCATCGCGTTGATCCGGGCCTCGGCCAACGCCGATATCGCCCGCCAGGGCCTCATCGAGCTGCTCGATGTCGACGAGATCCAGGCCCAGGCCATCCTCGACATGCAGCTGCGCCGCCTGGCCGCGCTCGAGCGGCAACGCATCGTCGACGATCTGGCCAAGATCGAGGCCGAGATCGCCGACCTCGAGGACATCCTGGCCAAGCCGGAACGGCAGCGGGCCATCGTCCGCGACGAGCTCAAGGAGATCGCCGACAAGTACGGCGACGACCGGCGCTCACGCATCGTGCCCGCCGACGGCGAGGTCAGCGACGAGGACCTGATCGCCCGCGAGGACGTGGTGGTCACCATCACCGAGACCGGCTACGCCAAGCGCACCAAGACCGATCTGTACCGCAGCCAGAAGCGCGGCGGTAAGGGTGTGCAGGGCGCCGGGCTCAAGCAGGACGACATCGTCAACCACTTCTTCGTCTGCTCGACCCACGACTGGATCCTGTTCTTCACCACCCAGGGTCGGGTCTACCGGGCCAAGGCCTACGAGCTGCCGGAGGCCTCGCGCACCGCACGCGGTCAGCATGTGGCCAACCTGCTGGCCTTCCAGCCCGAGGAGCGCATCGCCCAGGTCATCCAGCTGCAGACCTACGAGGACGCGCCGTACCTGGTGCTGGCCACCCGCAACGGGCTGGTCAAGAAGTCCAAGCTGAGCGACTTCGACTCCAACCGCTCCGGTGGCATCGTCGCGGTGAACCTGCGCGACGGTGACGAACTGGTCGGTGCCGTGCTCTGCTCGGCCGAGGACGACCTGCTGCTGGTCAGCGCGAAGGGCCAGTCCATCCGCTTCTCGGCGACCGACGAGGCGCTGCGACCCATGGGCCGGGCGACCTCGGGTGTGCAGGGCATGCGGTTCAAGGAGGACGACCGGCTGCTGTCGCTCAACGTGGTCGAGACCGACAAGTACCTGTTGGTGGCCACCGCGGGCGGATATGCCAAGCGCACGGCGATCGACGAATACACCGCGCAGGGCCGCGGCGGCAAGGGCATCCTCACGATCCAGTACGACCCCAAGCGTGGCAGTCTGGTGGGAGCGCTGATCGTCGACGACGAGACAGAGCTGTACGCCATCACCTCGGGCGGAGGTGTCATCCGGACGGCCGCACAACAGGTGCGCAAGGCGGGCCGGCAGACCAAGGGGGTCCGCTTGATGAACCTCGGTGAGGGCGACACACTGATTGCGATTGCGCGGAACGCCGAAGCGGGCGAGGAGTCGGAGTCCGAAGTGGACGCCGATGAGACGGTCGAGTCGGCCTCCGACGGTGACCAGACCGACGCAACGTGACGCCGCCAGCCCGCCACGGGCGTGAGACAAGGAGCCACTAGGTGACCTCACCGAACGAGCCCGGACACCCGGCAGCGTCCGGGACCCCGGGTGCGTCACAACCCGAGGGCGCCACCGCTGCCCGACGGTCACAGGCCGCCGACTCCAACGAGGTCCCGCCGTGGCAGCGCGGTCCGGCAGCCCGGGCCGCCAACCCGCAGCGACCCGGCGAGCCCGCTCGCCCCACCGAACCGGTACGGCCCGCGGAGCAGGCCCGGCCCGCCGAGTCCAACCGCACCGGTGAGCCGCAGCGACCGCCGACACGCCCCCCCGGTACGGACGCCCGGGTCGGACAGTTCCTGTCCGGCACCGCGGTGAACCCACCCCGGGAGAACCGCGACACACGGGACACCGAGGTCGTGGCGACCAGGGCACCGGAACGTCCGGAAAGCCGTCCGGAGGGCCAGCGCACCGAGGCACAGCGTCCCGAGAAGTACGCCAGCGAATTGCCCGATCTGTCCGGGCAACCGGCCCGTCAGGGTCGCCCGCCGGCGCCGGCCTCCGGTGACCCCCGTCCGGCCGCCCCGGCGGGCCGAGTTCAGGTCGGCGCGCGCAAGCATCAGGGTCCGGTGCGCGCGAGCATGCAGATTCGCCGTATCGACCCGTGGAGCACGCTGAAGGTCTCGCTGGTGCTCTCCGGTGTGATGTTCTTCGTCTGGATGATCGCCGTGGCGTTCCTGTACCTGGTGCTCGGCGGGATGGGCGTCTGGACCAAGCTGAACAGCAATGTCGGCGACCTGCTCACCAGCGACAGCGGTGGCGGCGGTGAACTGATCTCCAGCGGAACGATTTTCGGCGGTGCGACGCTGATCGGTCTGGTCAACATCGTGCTGCTGACGGCCATGGCGACCGCCGGTGCATTCATCTACAACCTGATCACCGATCTGGTCGGCGGCGTCGAGGTCACCCTGGCCGACAGGGACTGATTGCACGCCCGCGGGGGCATCAGATCCTCGCGGTTTGGGCGATGGGCAGTGCTTACGGTAATCTCGTCGCTCGGCCAGCCAGTGCGTTTCGGGTGGTTGTACGGGCCTATAGCTCAGGCGGTTAGAGCGCTTCGCTGATAACGAAGAGGTCGGAGGTTCGAGTCCTCCTAGGCCCACGGAAGGGTATGCACCATGAAGTTGGTGTTGGTGGCAGTTGTCACAGCCGTCGCGGTGATCGTCTACCGGTCCCGCCACGGTGTCGAGGTCTGGCACACCATCGAGGATCGGCCCGCATAACCCCGTAAGGGGCCTTAGCTCAGTTGGTAGAGCGCTGCCTTTGCAAGGCAGATGTCAGGAGTTCGAATCTCCTAGGCTCCACAATTCACTTGCTCCGAGCGTTCTGGCTCCGCTTTTGGTGAGTCGTCCACCCATCCCGCGGCCTTAGGCTCATCTCATGAGACTCACCGGCGTGGTTGGGGCATTGCTCGTCGCGGCCGCCGTGGTGGGCTGTGGTTCCACCGAGGGCCGCCCCACGGCAGCCTCGGCTCCCGAGTCGAGCACGTCCGCGCAGCCGACCTCCACCGTCGAGACGATGACGACCCGCCCCTCCCCCACGCCCGAGGGCGCGCCCATCGGCACCGCGACCATGCAGGTGCGCGGCGGCACGGCCCCGGTGACGATCACCTATCAGATCAACGGCGAGCCCGAGCAGACCGAGACGAATGTGACCCTGCCGTGGGAAAAGCAGTACCCGGTCTATGACAAGGTGCAGTCCTCGGTGCGCGCCGACGGCGGTGACACCGAACTCATCTGCGCCATCATCATGGATGGCAACCTGGTCTCGTTCGTCACCGAACCGCGGCCGACATGCACCTTCGCCTACTACTAGGTCGAGTAGGCCACGTGTACCTGGCTGATGTGCCCCTCGAACGGGAACGGGGCACGCTCACGGTAATCCAGCGATACCGGTGAACCCAGGCAGGTCCCGATGTCGAGGCAGTCGTTGGCGGTGAACAGCAGCGGCGCAGACACCGGAACCCGGCCCGAGGCCACCACGTCACCGTCGGCCGACAACGTGACGTCCAGTGGGCCGCCAGGACGCTCCTCGGCGTAGCTCGTCGTGACGACGATGGTGTGCCTGCCGGCTGAGATCGGCTGCGCCGAGCGCACCTTGGTCCGCATCAGGATGAACAGGTTGTACTCGTAGCAGAGATGGCCGGCGTCCAGATAGCAGGTCAACCCGCCCGCCGCGGCACCCAGCGCGTACAGCACTCCGTTACCGCCGGCCGGCACCTCGACATCAATGGTCACGACGTTGTTCTTGTTGCCCAGCGCGGGGGCACAGAACTCGGGCATCCGGACCATGTCCCCGGCAAACGTCCACTCCCGATACGGCGGGGTGATCCGCAGCTCCGGGTGGTACACCGGAACCCACAACCCGCCGCCGATCGGCAGCACCGCGTTGCGTGCGGCCTCGATGGCGAACAGTTCGCGTAGCTGAGCCAGCTTCTGCGGCTCGGCGTCGGCCAGATCGTGGGCTTGGGACCAGTCGTCATCGAGGTTGTAGAGCTCCCAGCGGTCCTGGTCGGGGGTCCAGGTCGCGATCCCGGGCGGCGTGCCGGGCACCCACGGCAGCCGCGGACCCCTGGCACACGCCAACCAGCCGTCGTCGTAGATCGCGCGGCTGCCCATGATCTCGAAGTACTGGGTTCGCTTCCCGCCCTCGGCACTGCGGTCGACCAGCGTCCGGGCGAAACTCGCTCCGGCCAGCGGCATCTGGGGCTCCCCGGCGACGGTGCGTGGCGGCTCGATACCCACCAGCTCGTAGATCGTGGGAACGATGTCATTGCAGTGCAGGAACACATCGCGCGGCGTGGGATCGGCCGCGACGCGCGCGGGCCACCGCGCGACCAGCGGATTGCGCGTGCCCCCGAGGTGGGAGGCCAACAACTTCATCCCCTTGTACGGTGTGCTGCCCGCCCACGCCCACCCGGCGTGATACTGGTTGTCCACCAACGGTGATCCCAGCACATCGAGGCCACCGAGGGTGTCCAGAGCGTCGATATGTTGACGCACCGTCGTCGGAATGCCGTTCTGGGCAAGGAGTTCGGCGATGGTCCCGTTCTGGCCCTCCCCCGATGACCCGTTATCGCCCCAGATGTAGAGAAACAGCGTGTTCTCGCCGTAGCCGAGGGCGTCCAGCTCATCGCTGATCCGGCCGACCTGGACATCGACATGCTCGGCGTATCCCGCCGCGACCTCCATCAGGCGGCGCTGGAAGGGCTTCTCGTCCTCGGGAATGTCATCCCACGCCGACAGTGTCTCGTCGCGCTCGGTGAGCGTGCAGTCCTGCGGGATCCAGCCCTTGGCCTTGGCGCGCTCGAACACCCGCTCGCGGTAGTCATCCCACCCATCGTCGAACTTGCCCGCATACTTGTCGGCCCACTCCTTCATGATGTGGTGCGGACCGTGCAGGCACCCGCTGGCCCAATACATGAAGAACGGCTTGTCGGCATTGAAGGCCCTGTGCCGCCGTAGCCAGCCGATGGCGTCATCGGCCAGATCCTCGGACAGGTGGTAGCCCTCTTCGGCGGTCTTGGTCGGTGCGACGACGGTGGTGTTGCGCACCAGGTGCGGTTCATACTGGGAGGCCTCACCGGCCAGGAAGCCATAGAAGTATTCGAAACCCAAACCGGTGGGCCAATTTTCGAATGGCCCGACGGCGGTGGTCTCCTCGGCCGGAGTGTTGTGCCACTTGCCGAACGCGGAGGTGGCATACCCGTACTGCTTGAGTACCTCGGCCACCGTCGCCGCCGAGCGAGGGATCTTGCCCGAGTAGCCGTCCCAGTCGTTGGCCAGCTCGGCGATCTGGCCGTTGCCGATCTCGTGGTGGTTGCGCCCGGTCAGCAGTGAGGCGCGCGTCGGCGAACACATCGCGGTGGTGTGAAACCGGTTGTAGGACACACCTTCTGCGCACATCCGGTCGAGCGTTGCGGTGTTCACCTCTCCACCGAAGGCGGTGGGCAATCCTGGTCCGGCGTCGTCGATCAGCACGATGACGATGTTCGGGGTGTCGGCAGGCAGTCGGCGCGCCACCGGGCGAGCCGCGTAGCTGGATTCGCCGAGCGTGCGGCCGGCCACGCTGGCCGACGGCACCGGGGAGAACGGCAGAGACCCGCCATCGGGGATCTTCGGGGCCACGATGTCGGTGCTCATGCTGGTCCTCTCGGCGCACGGTGTATCCGATAAGTGATACACCGACTTTTCCGGAGCGGCTCAGGGTTTGGGGGTGATCTCCACGCTGGGCGGCAGCGTCGACGGTTCCGGACGCATCGACCGGCGCACGATCGAGAACGTCACCGCACCGACGGCGAGAACACCGGCGCCGATCACCACGTACAGCAGCGGCCGGCGTTTGGGCGGTGCGGGCTGTGCAGGACGAAGCCGGGCGTTGAGCCAGGAAACGCCGGAGGCGGCCGAGGACGCGCCGAGCCCGACCGTGCCGCGGGTGATGTCGACAGGACCCACCACGGTGTACCTCAAACCACGGCCGAGGCGTTGCGCCGGGGTCAACGGTGTGTCGGTGCTGGTGCTCATGGGCCACCTCTCTGGGCTGTCCGGAAGTCCCCCACAGCGTGCCACTAACTGCGGGGCCGTGGACAGCGGTACGGGACCGAGTGGCAGACTGAAATCCGTGACGAGCCCCATTCAGACAGCGACCGCGACGCTGCACACCAACCGTGGTGACATCAAGATCGCCCTGTTCGGCAACCACGCCCCCAAGACCGTCGCCAACTTCACCGGTCTGGCGCAGGGCACCAAGGACTACAGCACCGAGAACGCCACCGGCGGATCGTCGGGACCGTTCTACGACGGCGCGGTCTTCCATCGCGTCATCGACGGCTTCATGATCCAGGGCGGCGACCCGACCGGCACCGGTCGTGGCGGCCCCGGTTACCAGTTCGCCGACGAGTTCCACCCGGAACTGCAGTTCGACAAGCCCTACCTGCTGGCCATGGCCAACGCCGGACCGGGTACCAACGGCTCGCAGTTCTTCATCACCGTCGGCAAGACCCCGCACCTGAACCGCCGGCACACCATCTTCGGTGAGGTCGTCGATCCGGAGTCGCAGAAGGTCGTCGACGCGATCGCCACGACCGCGACCGATCGCAGTGACCGGCCCACCGAGCCCGTCGTGATCGAGAGCATCACCATTTCCTGACCCTGAGTTCCCGAAGCGCACGCTTACCGATGTCCGGTGAGCGTGCGTTTTGTTTGGGTGTGGACCGGTGTGTCGGGGGGGGGCAGACACGCCCGCTCGCCGGGAAGGACCGGAAGGTCAGCGCACGTAACCGGCGGAACGCAGCGCCTCGAGCACCTCGACGGGATTGGTTCCCAGATCCCATCGGGTGAAGATGTAGAGCCGGTCGTCGGTGGTGTCGATCTCCAACAGCCGCTGTTTGCGGGCCAGTCGACGGAACTCGGTGATGCGGATTTGGGTGATCTCATCGCGCGTGATGACCCTGGTGCTCACCCAGCCGCGTACCTGGAGGCCGGCCTCGGTGATTGCCAGTTTTGGACGTGCACGCCACGAAACTGTTGCAAACGACACCAAACCGGCTGCGGCAACGATGCCGAGAACACGTCCCGGCAACTCTGTGACCACGGTCACAGCCGCAATTGCCATCGCAAGACCGGCTACTCCGGTCCAGATGACGGCGGCGCTCTTCGGCGCCCAAGAAGTTTGCTGCATTTGCTTAGGACCCCCTCTTACCGGGGGTTTTGAAGTTATCCACAGACGCTATCCCCAATGGGGATGAATCACAACGGTGTGATTGGGTTACGAGCAGGTTGCGGGCGGGATAACCACGGCGGCGCACAAATCGGCTCATTCCGGACGGTTTTGCCGTCAGCGCCACCGCATCGTCAGCAAAAGCCCGGAGATCATGAAGGCAAACGCGATCGCGTAGTTCCACGGACCCAGATCGGCCATCCACCCCAGCCACGTCGGCGCGTTCAAACCGGTGGCACCCAACTGGAAGACGAGCAACCAGAACAGCCCGAAGAGCATCAAACCGACGAAAAGGACGACGAACCACACACTCGACGGTCCGGCTTTGACCTTGACCGGTGTCCGACTCACCGGGTTGATGGTGAAGTCGTTCTTCTTACGGACTTTGGACTTGGGCATGGTTAACCTTTGGAGACGATGGTCGAGGCAGTGGACTCCGAGCCTAACGCAGCGCCGACCCCCAAACGGTCGCTGTGGCGCTTCGGGGTGCCGATTGTGTGCTTGTTCGCCGGTCTGCTGCTGTCCGCCACCCACGGTGTGGCCGACGGCGCAGAGATCCGGCGCAGCGACGCGCCCAGGCTGGTCGACCTGGTCCGCGAGACCAGCGCCGGTGTCGACCGCCTGACCGCACAGCGTGACGCCCTGGTGGCCGGCATGGAAAGCCACCACGGCGGCTCCCCCGGCGCCGAGGCCGCCCTGGCCGCCATCACCCACCGCTCCGATGTGCTGGCCGAACAGGTCGGCCTGGACCCCCTGCGCGGACCCGGGCTGGTCATCACCCTCGACGACGCCCAGCGCGATGCCGACGGCCGCTATCCCATCGACGCCTCACCGGATGACCTGGTGGTCCACCAGCAGGACATCCAGGCGGTGCTGAACGCCCTGTGGAGCGCCGGCGCGGAGGGTGTCCAGATGCAAGATCAGCGCATCATCGCCACCTCGGCACCGCTGTGCGTGGGCAACACCCTGCTGCTCAACGACCGGACCTACAGTCCGCCGTATGTCGTCACTGCGGTCGGGGATCCGGCGGCCATGCAGGCGGCGTTGTCGGCCGCTCCCCTGGTGACCCTGTACAAGCAATACGTCCTGCGGTTCCAGCTCGGCTACTCCGAGGAGGTCCGTGACGACGTCGAGTTGGCGGGCTACACGGCGCCGGTGCGGATGCGGTACGCCAAACCGGCTGGTCCGCTCGGCTACTGACGGCGCGGCCCGGCGCAGTAGCCTGATCGTCATGCAGGTTCTGGTCGTCGACAATTACGACAGCTTCGTGTTCAACCTGGTCCAGTACCTGGGTCAGCTCGGCGTGACGGCACAGGTCTGGCGCAACGACGACGAGCGGCTGGCCGATCCGGGCGAGGTGGCCCGGCATTTCGACGGCATCCTGCTCTCCCCCGGCCCCGGAACCCCCGAGCGTGCCGGCGCCTCGATCCCGCTGGTCCACGCCAGCGCGCAGACCCGGACTCCGCTGCTGGGCGTGTGCCTCGGCCACCAGGCCATCGGGGTGGCCTTCGGCGGCACCGTGGACCGCGCTCCCGAGCTGCTGCACGGTAAGACCAGCACAGTGCACCACCGCGATGCCGGTGTGCTGCAGGGACTTCCGGATCCGTTCACCGCGACCCGCTATCACTCGCTGACCATCCTGCCCGAGACACTGCCCGCCGAGTTGGAGTCCACCGGCGAGACCGACAGCGGCGTCATCATGGCGGTGCGCCACCGGGAGCTACCGATCCACGGTGTGCAGTTCCACCCCGAATCGATCCTCACCGAGGGTGGCCACCGGATGCTGGCCAACTGGCTCGGCTACTGCGGGGCCGCCCCGGACGAGGGTTTGGTGCGCACGCTGGAGAACGAGGTCGCCGACGCCGTGCGCGCAGCGACCGCCCGCGCCTGATCACGGATAAGTGACTGTGAATCAATAGCTTTCATCACAGCAGCGGAGCGAGGCGCGCTCGACGGCTGAGGCCGTGATGGGCGAACTCGGCCCATACTCGTCGCGTCCGACGAGCCCGCTCCTGGGTGTCGGGGATGCCGACGGACGCGCCGAGCATGGGAGCGTCCGCCCAATCGGCGGGTGTTCCGAAAAGAAGTGGCAGCTCGATGCAGTGGCAGGCGCCCAGCGGGGCGTCCGGTGGTGAGAAGTCGATTCGATGTACCACGATCCGCTCCGGATGTGCCCGCCACGCTGTCGTCAGCGGCCGGATGGCCGACCGGCCGAAGACCCGAGTGGTGGGCCCGGCCGATATCGCCATCAGGACGCGGCGCCCGATCGCCCCCATCTTGTAGAGCCTGCTCAGGTGCGGTCGCATCGCCAGGAAGGCGGCGCCGTCGTGGCGGGTGTAGGTCACCATGAGGTCCACTCGCGCCGCCGCGTCGGCGAGACGACGATGCCACTCCCCCGCCGGCGGCAGTGGAGCCACACCGGGTTGCGGTGCGAACGGTAATCCCGCGACCAAGCCGCGTCCGGCGGCGGCCGCGGCCTGGCTCTGAGCACGCAGCAGGGTGGCACTGTCGACCGTTCGCGGGTCGGCCTGGCCCAAGGCGTCGCCGAATGCGGCGCGGACCGGCTGCGCTATCCCTGACCACGGGCGGCGGCCCAGACGCAGCCCCAACGGCGCACTCTGGATGATTGCGCGGTGCAGCAGCCCTTCGACATCGTCGGCAACCAGCAGACACAGCACCGAGTCTCCGCCCGCGGACTGTCCGAACACCGTGACGTTGGCGGGATTGCCACCGAAGGCGCGAACATTGCGCTGCACCCAGCGCAGCGCAGCGATCTGGTCGCGCAACCCGGCGTTGCCGTCCGCCGCCTGATCGGGAGCCAGATATCCGAACACGCCCAGCCGATAGGTGACGGTGACGACAACGACATCACCTTCGGCGACCAGAGCGTCAGCATCGTACTTGGCGGCCTCCCCGCCGCCGCTCAGATACGCGCCGCCGTGAAACCACACCATGACCGGCGCGTCGTGGGCGTTCACCGGTGCGGTGACGCTCAGAACCAGACAGTCTTCGCTGTGGTCGAGGTTCTCGGCCGCCAGTCCGGTCAGGAATCCCAATCGGGACGGGATCTGTGGACAGGCCGGCCCACGCCCGCTCACATCCACCGGCTCGGTGTGGTCCGCGATTTCCTGCGGTGCAGAGAAGCGGCGCGCCGTCGCGTACCGAATGCCGCGGGCATGCACCAGTCCCCGGTCGATCTGGGCCCGCAACGGTCCGCACGGCGCCTGCACCAGAAGAGACGGCATCAATGCGGGTCCGCGGAAACCAGGCCTAGGACGCGAAGCTCAGCGTGATCGAATCCCCGTAGCCCACCCCGGCACCCGGCGCCGGATTCTGGTTGACCACGGCGTTGGTGCGCTGACCGCTGTTGTCGACGTTGGCGCCCTTGATCAGCACGCCGCGCCAGCCCAGTGCCCGCAGGTTCGGTTCGGCGTCCACCCAGAACTGACCGGTCAGATTCGGCATCACGAACTGGTTGCCGCGCGACACCCGCATCTGGATGACCGAGTCCTTGGCGGCGGGCTGCCCGGCGGCGGGGTTGGTACCGACGACCTGCCCGGCCGGTGCGGTGTTGTCCACCTCGACCGGAAGGACGTTGGTGAAACCGGATGCGGTGAGGATCTGCTGGCACACCTCGACGCTCTGGCCGACGCAATCGGGCACCGCGACGCTGCCCGGACCGGACCCGACGATGACGGTGATGACGTTGGTGATCGCCGAGGTCGAGTTCGCGGGCGGATTGGTGCCGAGCACCTTGCCCTTGAGCTCGGGGGTGGACTCCGATTCGGAGGGCTGCACCCGGCCGAAGCCCGCATCCAGCAGCTCGGTGGTGGCCTGGGCCAGCGTCATGCCCTTCACCTCGGGTACGGCGCGCTGCTCGGGTCCGGTCGACACCACGATGGTGATGTCCTCGCCCGCGCTGACCTCGGTGCCCGGCGACGGCTCTGTGGTGATGACATGCTCGACGCGCACCGTGGAATCCGGGCGTTGCTGGGTACGCGTCTTGAAACCGCGATTCTGAAGGGCGGCAATGGCATCCGCGGAGGCCTGGCCCGTGACATCGGGGACCTGTACATCGCGCGGGCTGCTGCCGAACGCGTTGATGGCGATGGTGACCACCACGGTCAGCACCGCCAGGACCGCGACGACGATCAGCCAGCGTCCCACCGAATTGTTGTTGGACCGATTGGGATAACCCCCCGCGGTCGGGATGTGCTCGGTGGGCAGCGCCCGCGCGTGCGGGGCCGCGACATTGCTCAACAGGTTGGTGCGCTCGGCGTCGGTGAAGATCTTCGGGGCCTCGGGGGCCTCGCCGCTGTGCACGCGGATCAGGTCGGTGCGCATCTCGGCCGCACTCTGGTACCGGTTCTCGGGGTTTTTCGACAACGCCTTGAGCACCACGGCGTCGAGTTCCGGGGTGACCCCGGCGTGCCGCGTCGACGGTGCGGCCGGATCCTCGCGGACATGCTGGTAGGCCACCGCGACCGGTGAATCCCCGACGAAAGGTGGCTCGCCGGTGAGGATTTCGTAGAGCACGCAGCCGAGTGAGTAGACATCGGAGCGGGCGTCGACCTTCTCACCGCGGGCCTGTTCGGGAGACAGGTACTGGGCGGTGCCGATGACCGCGGCGGTCTGGGTGACGTTGTTGGCGTCGGCGAGCGCGCGGGCGATACCGAAGTCCATCACCTTCACGGCGCCGGACTTGGAGATCATGATGTTGGCAGGCTTGACGTCGCGGTGGATGATGCCGTGCTGGTGGCTGAAGTTCAGCGCCTGGCACGCGTCGGCGATGATCTCGATGGCGCGCTTGGGCTCGATGGGGCCCTCGGTATGCACGATATCGCGCAGCGTCACTCCGTCGACGTACTCCATGACGATGTAGGGCAGGGGACCGTTGGGGGTCTCGGCCTCGCCGGTGTCGTACACCGCCACGATCGCCGGGTGGTTCAGCGCGGCGGCATTTTGCGCTTCGCGGCGGAAGCGCAGATAGAAACTCGGGTCGCGGGCCAGGTCGGCGCGCAACACCTTCACCGCCACGTCCCGGTGCAACCGGGTGTCGCGGGCGATGTGGACCTCGGACATGCCGCCGAACCCGAGGATCTCACCGAGCTCGTAGCGGTCCGAGAGGTGCCGGGGCGTGGTCACGGGGTCTCACCAGGTGGTGACGCCGGCGGAACCCCGATGACGGTGGTGCTGGTGGAGGTCTCCTGCTGCACCGGATTGTCGCGCTTGTCCTGGGCATTCACCACGATCAGCACCGCGATGATGATGGCCAGCGCACCGAGCACACCGGCGGCCCACAGCAGCGCACGCTGGCCCGGGGAGAAGGTGCGCCGCGGTGGTGGCGGACGGTGACTGCCGGTACCGGCACGCGGACGCGATGTGGTCACCGGCGGCCGGTATTCGGCCGCCGCGGCGGCGCGGGCCTGGGTGCCGGACGGGATCGCCGCGGGTGCGGCGCGTCCGATGGTCGGCGCCGAGTTGGGGCGCGGTGGGCGGCGACCGGCGCGCACTGCGGCGACGGCGTCGGCGAACGGCCCACCCGAGCGGTACCGGTGGTTGGGCTCCTTGGCCAGCGTGATCTCGATGAGCTCGCGCACGTTGGGTGGCAGATCGGCGGGAAGCGGCGGCGGGGCCTCCTTGATGTGCTTCATCGCGACCGTCAGCGCGCCGTCGCCGGTGAAGGGGCGCTTGCCCGACAACGACTCGTAGCCGACGACACCGAGGGAGTACACGTCGGATGCGGCGGTCGCGTCGCGGCCGAGGGCCTGTTCGGGGGCGATGTATTGGGCGGTGCCCATCACCATGCCGGTCTGGGTGACCGGGGCGGCGTCGACGGCCTTGGCGATGCCGAAGTCGGTGAGCTTCACCTGCCCGGTGGGGGTGATCAGGATGTTGCCGGGTTTGACGTCGCGGTGCACCAGGCCGGCGGTGTGTGCGACCTGCAGGGCGCGGCCGGTCTGTTCCAGCATGTCCAACGCGTGCCGCAGCGAAAGCCGCCCGGTGCGCTTGATGACGGAGTTCAGCGGTTCACCGTTGACCAGCTCCATCACCAGATAGGCGGTGCGGCCCTCGCCGGCGTCCATCTCGGTCTCGCCGTAGTCGTACACGCTGGCGATACCGGGGTGGTTGAGCATGGCGACGGTGCGGGCCTCGCCACGGAAGCGATCCACGAACTCCGAGTCCTCGGAGAACTCGGCCTTGAGCACCTTGATCGCGACCTGGCGGCCGAGGCGGGTGTCCAGTCCCTCCCACACCTGGCCCATACCGCCGGTGGCGATCAGGCGCTGCAGCCTGTAGCGCCCCGACAGCGTCACTCCGACCCGGGCCGTCATGATCCCTCCCGGAGTGCGGCGGCTATGGTGGCGCGCCCGATCGGGGCGGCTACGGCGCCGCCGGTCGCGGACAATCGGTCTCCGCCATTCTCCACGAGGACGGCGACGGCCACCTTCGGGGCTTGGGCCGGCGCGAACGCGATGTACCAGGCGTGGGGCGGGGTGTTGCGGGGGTCGGTGCCGTGCTCGGCAGTGCCCGTCTTGGATGCGATCTGCACGCCGGCGATGGCTCCCTTCTGCTGCGTCACCTGCTCGGCGCCCACCATCAAATCGGTAAGTGTAGCTGCGACCTGGGGTGACACCGCTCGTCGCTGTTCGCTCGGAGCGGTGGTGGCGATGTTGGACAGGTCCGGTCCCTTGAGGGTATCGACCAGATAAGGAGTCATGGTGACGCCGCCGTTGGCGATGGTCGCGGCCACCATCGCATTCTGCAGGGGGGTGACCGCGACATCGCGCTGCCCGATACTGGACATCCCCAGCGCGGCGGCATCGTTGATCGGGCCGACTGTCGACTCGGCGACCTGCAGCGGGATGGCCGCCGGGGTGCTGTCCAGACCGAACGCCCGGGCGGTGGCCTTGAGTTTGTCGGCACCGTTGTCGATGCCCAGCTCGACGAAGGCGGTGTTGCAGGACCGGGCGAAGGCCTCGCGCAGCGGTGCGGTCGGGCCGCCGCCGCATGGGCTGCCGCCGTAGTTCTCCAGGGTGGCGGTGGTGTCGGGCAGCGCGATGCGTGGGGCCGCGGTGAGCTGGGTGTCCGGCGTGGCGCCGGCCTGCAGCGCGGCGGCGGTGGTGATCACCTTGAACGTCGAACCCGGGGGATAGGTCTCCGAGATCGCCCGGTTGAGCAGCGGGGCGTCGGCGTCATCACGCAACTGCTCCCAGGCCTTGGTCTGCACCGCACCATCGTGGCTGGCCAGCTGGTTGGGGTCATAGGACGGTGCCGACACCATGGCCAGGATCTTGCCCGTCGACGGTTCCAACGCGACGACGGCGCCCTTGCACGGGCCGTCGCAGCCGTTCTCCATGGCCTCCCAGGCGGCTTCCTGCACATCGGGTTTGACCGTGGTGTCGACATTGCCGCCGCGCGGGTCCCGCCCGGTGAAGAAGTCGGCGAGGCGCTTGCCGAACAGCCGCTCGTCGGAGCCGTTGAGGATGGGATCCTCGGCGCGTTCCAGACCGCTGCTGGAGTAGCCCAGCGAGTAGAAACCGGTGACCGGGGCGTAGGTCTGCGGTTTCGGGTAGGTCCGCAGGAACCGGAACCGGCCGTCGGTGGACACCGAGTACGCCAGCAGTTCGCCGCCTGCGGTGATCTGGCCGCGCTGGCGGGAGTATTCGTCGAGCAGCACGCGTTGGTTGCGCGGATCGGCGCGGTACCCGTCGGCGGTGAACACCTGGGTCAGGGTGGCGTTGGCGAGCAACAGCACGACCAGTGCCATGAAGACGACGGAGAGTCGGCGCAGCGAGGTGTTCATGCTTTCCCGATCACCTCGGTGGACGCGGCGGCGATGGGGGCCGGATTGGGCCCGGTGGTGGGTCCGATCGGTCGGCGCGCGGCGTGCGAGATGCGGACCAGGATGGCCAGCAGCACGTAGTTGGCCAGCAATGACGAACCGCCATAGGACATCCACGGGGTGGTCAGACCGGTGAGCGGGATCAGCTTGGTGACGCCGCCGACGACGATGAACAGCTGAATCGCCAGCGTCGAGGCCAGCCCCGCGGCCAGCAGCTTGCCGAAGCTGTCCCGCACGGCGATCGCGGTGCGCAGGCCGCGGGTGATCAAGATGGTGTAGAGCATGAGAACGCCTGCCAGACCGACCAATCCGAGCTCTTCACCCACCGCGGCGATGATGAAGTCGGTGGAGGCGGCCGGGACGGTTCCGGGTTGGCCGTTGCCCAGCCCGGTGCCGAAGATGCCACCGGTGGCGAAGCTGAACAGCGATTGGACCATCTGGTAGCCGGCCCCGTCCGGGTCGGCGAACGGATCCAGCCAGTTCTGCACCCGCACCCGGACATGGCCGAAGAGGTGGTAGGCCAGCACGCTGCCGACGGCGAACAAGCCGAGACCGATGATCACCCAGGCCAGTCGGTCGGTGGCGATGTAAAGCAGCACCAGGAACGAGGCGTAGAGCAAAAGCGAAGTGCCCAGGTCCTTTTCGAAGACCATGACGCCGACCGAGGCAATCCAGGCCACCAGCAGCGGGGCCAGGTCACGCGGCCGGGGCAGATCGACACCCAGTACGTGTTTGCCTGCGTTGGTGAACAATTCACGCTTGGAGACCAGGACGGCGGCGAAGAAGGTCAGCAAGAGGATCTTGGAGAACTCGGCGGGCTGGATGGAGAAGCCTTCGAACCGGATCCAGATCTTGGCACCGTTCTGCTCGGAGAAACGGGCCGGCAGCAGCGCCGGAATCACCAGCAGCACAAGGCCGACCAGGCCGCAGGTGTATCCGTAGCGGGCCAGCATGCGGTGATCGCGCAATACCGCGAGCACAACGGCGAAGGCCGCCACCCCGACCAGCGTCCACAGCATCTGCTGGGCGGCGTTGCCGCCGACGCTGTCCTGGTCGAGCTCGCGTTGGGCCAGGTCGAGCCGATGGATCATCACCAGGCCCAGCCCGTTGAGCAGCGCGACGACGGGCAGCAGCAGCGGGTCGGCATAGGGCGCGTAGCGGCGGATGGCCAGATGCGCCCCGCTGAACAGGGCCAGATAGGCCAGCGTGTACTGGGCCAGATCCCAGTTGACGCCCTGCTCCTGGTTGGCCTCCACGATCAGCAGCGCCACGGTCGTGATGACCGCGGCGAAGATCAGCAGGCCCAGTTCGGCGTTGCGCCGATTCGGCAGGGGAGGGGTGAGCGAGACCGGTGACTGAGGCTCAGTGCTCATGACGCGGTCCGGCAATTGGTGCCCGGCTCCGGCGGTGAGGGCGGCAGAGCCGTGACGGTCGGGGAGGGGGCCGGCGGGGGAGTGGTCGCGGGCGCGGCGGGCGGCGTGGATCCGCCGGCGCGAGGTGCGATCGCAGGATCCGGGGCGTCCGGGTCGTCCTGGTCGGCGGGGGCGGGCTGACCGGCCCGGGTCGTGGTCGACGGGGCCGAGGTGGCCGGTCGCGGCGCGCCGGAGCTGGGTGCCGCCGCGGTGCCTGTCGGGGCAGCCGGCCTGGACGCGGGCGTCGGGGTGGGCCGCGGGGTGGGGGTCGGTGACGGGGTGGCCGTCTTGGTCGGCACCGTGCAGATGGGCAGCAACGAGGTGCGCGACAGTTCGTTTATCTGGCGGATCGCGTCATCCAGGGTGCCTGACGGCAGACCCGCGGCCACCTGGGCGCGTTCGGATTCCCGGATGTCGTCGACGCCGAGCAACTGGCAGTCCAGGGCGTCCTTGGATTGGCCGAAGCTGATCAAGGACAGTTCGTTTCGGGAGTTCAGACACCCGACCAGGAACGGTTCCTGCAGGGAAAGGCCCAGAAAGGAGCCCTGCACACCGCGCATGATCGCGACGGTGCCGTCCTCTTCACTGACGTAATAGTTGTTGCGAATGATCTCGCGGGCGATGGCCAGCCCCGCCACCACTACCAGCAGGACCACCACGGCGGCGATCCATATCCGGCGCTTGGAGCGGGGCGGGCGTTGCTCCTCGGGTTGGGTGACAACCCTCTTCGGCTGATTGCGTTTGGGGTTGAACGCCGACGCCCGGCCCGCCGCGGTGTTCGGCGGTGCGGTGTCGTTGTCCTCGCCCGAGACCGCGCCGGCCAGGATGGGCTGGGTCTGGCCGTAGTCGTAGTCGACGACGTCGGCGACCACCACGGTCACGTTGTCCGGACCGCCGCCGCGCAGCGCGAGTTCGATGAGCCGGTCGGCGGCATCGGTGACGTCGGGTATCTGCAGCGCCTCGGCGATGGTCTCCTGGCTGACCGGGTCGGACAGGCCGTCCGAACACAGCAGGTAACGATCACCGACGCGGGCTTCCCGCATGATCAGGGTCGGTTCGACCTCATGGCCGGTGAGCGCCCGCATGATCAGCGAGCGCTGGGGATGGCTGTGCGCCTCCTCGGCGGTGATGCGCCCCTCGTCGACCAGGGTCTGGACGAAGGTGTCGTCCTTGGTGATCTGGGTCAACTCACCGTCGCGCATGAGATAGCCGCGCGAGTCGCCGATGTGCACCAGGCCGAGGCGGCCGCCGGCGAACAGGATGGCCGTCAACGTGGTGCCCATGCCCTCGAGCTCGGGATCGGCCTCGACATGCGCGGCGATGGCCGAGTTGCCCTCGTGGACGGCGACATTGAGCTTGTTCAGCAGGTCGCCACCGGGTTCGTCATCGTCGAGGTGGGCCAGCGCGGCGATCACCAGCTGCGAGGCGACCTCACCGGCGGCGTGGCCACCCATCCCGTCGGCGAGGGCCAGCAGGCGGGCACCGGCGTACACCGAGTCCTCGTTGTTGGCGCGCACCAACCCGCGATCACTACGCGCTGCATAACGCAATACGAGTGTCACGGGCGCAGCTCGATTACCGTCTTGCCGATCCTTACCGGCGTTCCCATCGGAACCCTTACCGCCGTAGTCACCTTCGCCCTGTCAAGGTATGTACCGTTGGTCGATCCTAGGTCCTCGACGTACCATTCCGAGCCCCGAGGCGACAGCCTGGCGTGCCGTGTCGACGCGTAATCGTCGGTGAGTACCAGCGTGGAATCGTCGGCGCGACCGATCAGCACCGGCTGGCTGCCCAGCGTGATGCGGGTGCCGGCAAGGGCCCCCTCGGTGACGACCATGTGTTTGGCGATGTGTCGCCGTTCGCCGCGGGGCAGCAACGGCCCGCGCAGGGCCAGGCCGCGACGCACCATCACCGCGCCGGTCGGCGCGTAGATGTCGGTGCGCAGGATGCGCAGCACCGACCAGATGAACAGCCACAGCAGCAGCAGGAATCCGACGCGGGTCAGCTGCAGAACTAGCCCCTGCATCTGACGTCCTCTCCATCGCGGTGCGCTGTCGCGGACACGATACTGGGACCGCTGACGATGCGTCGACGAAGCGTGCCGCCCGAGGCCGGACCGTTACGCCGTGGTGTCCGCCAGCTCGACCCCGTCTTCGGCGCCCGGTGGATCAGTGGACCCGGACGATGATCTCGGAATGACCCAGCCGGATGACGTCACCGTCGGCGAGCTGCCACTCCTGCACCGGGGCATTGTTGACGGTGGTGCCGTTGGTGGAGTTCAGGTCTGACAGCAGTGCGACCTGGCCATCCCAGCGGATCTCCAGATGCCGGCGCGAGACGCCGGTGTCGGGTAGCCGGAACTGGGCGTCCTGGCCACGACCGATGACGTTGGCACCCTCACGCAGCTGGTAGGTGCGGCCGCTGCCGTCGTCGAGCTGGAGGGTCACCTGTGCGGCAGCGCCGTAAGAACCGGCGTATCCGGCGGGGCCGGCGGGCTGCTGGCCGTAGCCCTGCTGGCCATAGTCGGGCTGGCCGTAGTCCTGCTGCCCATACTCCTGCTGGCCGTAGTCCTGCTGTCCGTACGCAGCGGGCTCGCCGTAACCGCCCTGGTCGGGGTATCCGCCCTGGGCGGGCGGCTGACCATAGCGGCCGTAATCGGGCGCGGCCGGCGCGGCCGGGGGAGCCGAGTAGTCGGCACGGTCGTACTGCTGACCGCCGTAGCCACCCTGATCAGGGTAGGACGGTGCGGCGGGCGGGCGGCCATGCGAGCCGTAGCCTTCGTCCTGACGCGGGCGGCCGTAGTCGTAGTCGCCGTACCCGGGCGGCGGAGCGCTCGGGGGCGCACCGGCGGGCTGGCCGTATCCGGCGGGCGGCTGCTGCGGGCGGTAGCCCTGCTCGCCGTACCCGGCGGGCGGTTGGCCGTAGCCGGCAGGCGGGCGCTGCTCGTAGGACGGCGGCGGATAGCCCTGGTCCGGGTAGCCGCCCTGCTCCTGGGAGTAGCCGCCCTGGCGCTGCGGGTAGCCCTGGTCGGGGTATCCGCCCTGCTCGGGCGGGTAGGCGCCGCGCGGCTCGTCTTGCTGGCGGTACCGGTCGTCGTACTGCTCGTCGCCGGGCCGACCCTGTCCCTGGCCGCGGTAGCTCGGGTTGTCGGTCATCGCTGGTACTCCTGGTTCTGCGCCTGCCGCGCTTTTGCGTTCTGCTGGGGCGACGGGGTCGCCGGTGGTCGAGTCGGGGTTGACCGCTCCACGGGTGCGGAACTGGCCGGTGTGCAGGCTCGGCGATGGCGCAAACCTGACGACAACATCGCCATAAGTTTGCCACCCCTGGTCCTGAATGAAACCTGCCAGGTGGCGGGCAAATGTGGTCGATGTGCGGACCGGGTCTGCGCTCACCTTCTGATAGTCAGTCTCACTGAGAGTAATGACGTAGTCATTGGGAGCCAAGATGCGGCCATGACCGACATCGCGGGCGTGGGTTTCGGCTTCCCGCCGTAACAGGGCTTCGACCTCCTGCGGGACGATCGATCCGCCGAAGACCCGGGCGAAGGCATCACCGACCGTCGACTCGAGGCGTCGTTCGATACGGTCTGCCAGCCCCATATCACCGCCCTGTCCGTCGTCCGATGCCGTCGCTGCGTGTCGCTCTGGCCACACTGCTCACACGCATGTTATCGGCCCATGTGCGCAATACGTGACCAACGGATCTCTGAGAATCCAATAGCGCCAGGTCAGGGTGTTTCGGTCGGGCCGCCGTCCGGCCCGCGAGAGCGACGTTTTGGTGGTCCCCAGGCCGAATTCAGCGCAACAACGTCACTCTCACGGCCGGTTTTGGGTCTGGTGGGTCGGTGGTGATACTGTTGCGCGGTCATTCAGGGCGAGTGGCGGAATGGCAGACGCGCTGGCTTCAGGTGCCAGTGTCCTTCGGGACGTGGGGGTTCAAGTCCCCCTTCGCCCACAGTGAGGAGTTCAACGAACTCCAGGCATAAGGGTCACGAACCAGAAATGGGTCGTGACCTTTGTGCTTTGTGGAGCTTGTGCTTTGTGGAGTCGTGCGCGACGCGGAAGAGTCGGAGACGCCCGATGCACCGATCACCCGAACAGCACCACCGGGTTGGCGTTCATCAACCCGTGCGTGACGAGTAGCGGCCACATGGCCTGCCCGCGCGCCCACAGCAGGCCGAGGAACAAGCCGGTGACGCCCTGATTGACGATCGCGTTCGCCAGATCCATGCCGAGGTCACCGGAGCCCTGAATCGCGATATGCCAGGACGCCCACAGCAACGAAGACACGATGATCGCCGGCCAGCTACCACCGAGCACCCGGGCCCAGCGGGTCTGCAACCACCTGCGGTAGAAGAACTCCTCCACCACCGCGTTGATGAGAAAGCCGAGCACGAGTCCGACGACCAGCGTCACCCAGTCGACGTCGATACGTTGGGATGGCCCGTGCGCTGATAACACCAGATGGGTTGCCGCCCAACCGAGCACGGGAATCAAGGGGCGCCAACGGTGGCCGGGTGGCTCGTCGATGAAAGTCGAAGCAGGTTCCCGGCGGCGCCCGACCGCGAACAGCAACAGCGGACAGATCACCAGCAGGCCCACCTTGAGCACGGTGTAGTTCGGCTCGGTCGGACCCGAAAGGACAAGCAGCGCGGGGAAAATGACGGCGAGCAGTGTGAGCACCACCGCGTCGACACGATCACGAGGCGTAGCCGAAGCCCGCCCACCCCGCTGGGGTAGTGCGACAAGCGTCAGTGCGATACCGACCGCAGCCGCAAGCCACAGGTGCCACATCGGGATGGTCGCCGAACTGTCTGCCGTAAACCGGATCTGGCCCGCGGCGCCGACGTATACGGCGAGGGCTGCGGCCAGGTAAATGACCAGACCGACGGCAATGACAGCCGACGGAATCCACTGCACAGAAACGCGACGGGCGTCTGCGGTGCCGGACACGATTTCGATGCTAGCCAACGCCGGGTGTGCCACGCTGGCGGCATGGTCGAGGTCGTGGTCGCCGAGCCCGGGGAACTCAGCGGTGCTCAGCTCAACAAGGCCGAATCTTTGGTGCGCAGCGCATTCGGCTCGTCGTTTCGATCACATGATTGGTTGCACGCCGTCCCCGGCCGGCATGTTGTCCTCACCGGTGACGACCGGTCCATGGTGGGCTTCGCCGCCGTCGTGCCTCGGACGTTGAACCACGACGGTGTGGCGTTCGACACCGGCTACGTCGAGGCCGTCGCCGTGCGCGGCGATCAGCATGGCCGCGGGCTGGGTCGGATCGTCATGGACCGCGTCGAGAACATCATCCGCGTCCATCACCAGCTCGGTGCGCTCAACGCGGTCGCCACGGCCGCGCCGTTCTATGCATCCCGCGGGTGGCAGCTCTGGACCGGCCACACCCAAGCCATCGGATCGACCGGGGCATCTCTGGTAGCCGAAATTGCCGTCAGAACACTTCGCGCGCCCGCCGTAACATTGACGACGATGCACACCACCGAAGGGGATTCGATATGACGGAGAATCTGGTCGTCGACCCCGCGTCGCTGACAGCCGCCAGCACCCTTTTTCGTCAGGCAGGTGCGCAACTGACCGGACTCGGTGCCGATGCACCGCTCACCGGCGCCGCAGCCGCGGTCCCGCAGCTACAAACGGGTGCGGCCTGCCACGCGGCGGGGACCGCCATAGCGGCGGACACCGCCGCCCTTGCCGAGTCCGTGCAGTCCTACGCCGACAACCTCTCCGCGGCCGCCACCCGCTACACCGACCAGGACGCGGCCGCGGCCGAGGCACTCACTCCATGAGTCGACCCGGCACCGATTGAGCACCGCCGCACGCAAGTAGGGTCGACTCCGTGACGGGTCTCGTGCTGGCGCTGCTCGGGCTGGCCTTTCTGGACTCCCTCAGTGTCTTGAATATCGGCGTGGTCTCGGCCGTGGTCTACGGCAGTCGGCTGAATCGTCAATCCGCCCTACCCGGCGGGCTGAGCTTCATCGCCGGAGTGTTCGCGGTCACCTCCACCTTCGGGATCTTCTTCGTGCTGGGCGTCGACCTGCTCACCGAGCTCACCGAGTTCGAGATCACACCCGGCGTTCGGTACTGGGGTGAGTTGCTGATCGGCGCGGCCCTGATAGTCCTGGCGTTCTTCCCGCTGGTGGCCCAGTCCACCGCCCCGGGCTGGGCATTCGCGGCACTCAAGCAACGACCGTGGCTACTCGGATTCGTCGGTGTGGCAGTCGGTCTGGGCCAGGCACCGACCGCGGTGCCATATCTGGCCGGGCTGGCGATGATCGCCACCCGTCAGCCGCTGCCGACGGCCTGGCCGGTGTTGGTGTTGGCCTACTGCGCGCTGGCGCTGTTGCCGTGCATCCTGGTGTTGGCCCTGTCCACCAGCAGGAGTCGGCGGGCCGACCGGATGCAACGCGCACTGGTACGGACACTGACCAGATACGGCCCCATCGGAGTGCGCATCCTGTTCGTCATCGCCGGGGTGGCGCTTGTCGCCGACGCGCTGATCCACCGCAGGGCCCTGGTGTGACCCGCTCAGTCGCAGTTGACGCAGATCCCGGTCAGGGACAGCTCCAGCCCGCACGGGCACCGTTGGGCGGCGCGCCGCACGTCACCGGTGCGCACCCGTGGTCGCTCGGTGGATTGCTCGGCCTCCGGCGGTGATTCGGAACGCTCATCCGTGGACGGCACGTTACCGACGATAGGGGGGTGGAGGGTCACCGGCGAGATATGGCAGTTGAAATCCTTTTGAACAGAGCGTGTTCAGCGGACGACGTCAACCCACGGCACGCGCAAGCGATTCGGCACCGGTGACGACCGGATTCAACCGGAGGCGCACCGTCGACTTCGCCCACTCTTCAGCGCAGAGTTCATAGACCTTTTCGGTGAGTTGTCGGCCATGCTCGACGATCACCTCCGCTCCGACCAGCCGGTATCCGAGTCGTGCCGACACGGTCGTACTGGCGACGTTCTCCTCCAACGCCCACGATCTCGCCTTCTCCGCACGCAGGTTCGCGAATGCGAGTTCCAGGACGCCGGCGCGGGCCGCGGTCCCCAGTCCGCGTCGCTGATACGGGGTGATCAACCACGACGTGGTGCCGACGACCCGGCGCTGCGGCCACTGCTCGAAACCCGACAGGCTTTGCAGCCCGACGGGACGACCGCCCACGACGATGGCGAGGTCGAGGGTCCATCCCGGGCCCGTGGTGAGGTCACGATTGGTACGGACCCGGTCGATGCGCTGCTGCTCGATCACTTCGGGGCTGCGTCCGTCGATCCACTTGACGTAGTGGGTCTGATTCTCGGGGAGTACCGCTCCCGGTGTGGCGGCCTGGCGGGCCAGCACCGCCAGTTGCGCGTCCGTCGGGACGACGAGCGAGACATCGCCAACGTCGATGCGCAGTTGCGTTGCCGGCGAGGTCATCACCACGCGGGCGCCTCATCCGCCGGCGGACGAGGTTTGTTGCCCTTGGCCAGGTAGAGATCGCGGTCCGCGGCGGCCAGCAGACCGGCGAAAGCGGCGGGGTCGTAGGCGGCTCCCACGGCGACACCATTGCTCACTCGTATCGGCCCGTCGCCGCTGAGCGCGTCGGCGAGCACCCGCGCCCGGGACTCGTCGTAACCGGTGAGCACGATGACGAATTCGTCGCCGCCGAGTCGGGTGACGAGCGCACCGTCGGGCACCTGGGCGGTCCAGCGCGCGGCGAGTTCGGTCAGGACCGTGTCCCCGGCGGCGTGGCCGTCGCGGTCGTTCACCGACTTGAAGTCGTCGATGTCCAACACGATGACTGTCAGGGCGTCCTTGCGTCGCCGGGCACGGGGTAACAGATCGTCGAGTGCGCGATTCAGGCCTGCCCGGTTCCACACCGTGGTCAGCGGATCACGGTGTCCCACATCGAGAAGGGCCGAATGCAGCAGCCCGATCACCTCGGCGATGCCCATGATGCAGACCGGGAACATCAGCAACCACAGCGGCGGGACCGGGGCGGGCGCTATCAGCAGCCCCACATCAGCGCCGAGACCGAGCGCGGCCGTGACCAACCGGGCGGTCCGCGTGCGGTGCCAGCTCCTGACGAACACGGCGATCAGGATCAACGGGATCAGCGCCCAGACCTGAGCGGCCAGCTCGGTGTGACTGATCAGCGCGATCGGCGGCGCGGCACAGGCGCAGAACAACGCCACCCGGTAGCGCCACCCGGCGGCCGGCCGGGGGAGCGCGGCCAGCAATCCGATCCCGACCAGCGATGTGGCGATCCATTCACCCCACGCGTCGGACCGTCCGAGCGAGCTCAGTATCGCGAGCGCGTAGAAGAACAGGCAGACCGTCAGATAGATCAGCAGGATGCGGCGGCGCAGCACCGTATTCAATACCGGCACCACCACCTCGCCCCCGCCAAGTCCCCATTCCGGCATCCCGATTGTCCATGTTCCTACCGGATGATGCACCCGTTGGGAAATGCCGGGAAACGGACGGATGGCCACCGGGCGCCGCGCAAGCGGTTGCGCGGCGCCCCTGCCTTCAGAAGTCGGTCCAGCCGCCCTGCACCATCGTCTGGAACTTCCAATCGCCCGCACATTTCACCAGCAGGTCGCCGTAACGCACCTGCTGGCTGGAATCGCCCACCGTGATCGTGGCGTCGGTGACGACGAAGACCAGATTCTCGTTCAGGAAGGTCGGTGTGCGGACCGAGACCATGTCGACCTGTTCTGAGCCACCGAGCTCGGAGGTCATCTGTGCGATGTAGCGGGCGCGGTCATAGGACTCGGCCTTGCCGTCGCTGACCTCGTTGAGGGGGAACATCGCCTGATCGGCCATTGCCTCGACATCCTTGGCCACGGCAAGGGCATCGAAATTCTCGAACCAGGCCAGGACACCGGCGACGTCGGTGGGACTCGGGGTGTAACCCGTCGATGCGGTGTTGCCGGTGCTGGGCGCGGTCATGAGCTCTCCTCGGTCGTTTAACAGCGTACAGCGTACGTCGTACACAGTACGGAGATATCTCGCGGCCGTCTACGATCGACGGACAGCGAAAGGTGGGTCGGCCATTGCCCAGCGACAAGGTGCGCTCCAGCGCCGGAGACCCGGTGCGCACCCTCGAGTTGCTGTGGCGCCGGTCCTCGGGCAAGCCGATGCGTGGTCCACGACAGCGCATGACCGTCGATCAGGTGGTGGAGGCCGCCATCGGGATCGCCGACGAGCAGGGGCTGGGCCAGTTGACGATCCGCGCGGTGGCCGGCGCGCTGGGCGCGGCGCCGATGGCCATCTACACCTACGTACCGGGCAAGGCCGAGCTGCTGGACCTGATGCTCGATGCCGTCTACCAACAGATGCCGCGCACCGACCTCACCGGAATGTCTTGGCGAGAAAAGGTTTCGGCCATCGCGGACGAGAATCGGGCGATGCTGGCCCGCCACCGATGGGTCGTCGGTCTACCCACCACCCGGCCGCCGCTCGGCCCGGGGATGATGGCCAAATACGAACACGAATTGAGCGCCTTCGACGGCCTCGGTCTGACCGATCTGGAGATGGACGCGGCCCTGACCCACCTACTCGGCTTCGTCGACTCGGTATCGCGGATCGCGACCGCGTCCCGCGCCGCAGCCGAGGACAGCGGTGAATCCGACGACCAGTGGTGGCAGCGGGTCGGTCCGCTGTTGGAAGGCGTCCTCGACGCCGAGCGTTACCCGCTGGCCGTCCGGGTCGGCGCGGCGGCCGGGCAGACACACCACAGCGCCTACGACGCTGGGCACGCCTACGATTTCGGGCTCGCCAGAATCCTCGACGGATTCGCCGTACTCATAGAGCCCCGCCGCACCTGATCAGACTCAGATCCCGAAAGCGTTGCGCAGGAACGGGGTCGAATCCGCCAGCGAGGCCAGCACCGTTCCGCTGTGGTCCTCCTCGGGGTACACCTTCAACTCGACGTTCTGATTGTTGGCCACCAGCTGGTCGTAGAACGCCAGCGTCGAGGCCGGCGGCACATCGCGATCGAGCAGACCCACGCCAAGGAAGATCGGCCGGTCATAACCGGTGACCGGGGTTCCCATGAACTCGTTGAGCGCGTCCTCGATGCCAGGAATGCTCAGCAGCGGCTTGGTGAACATGGCGGCGGGACTCAGGTGGGCCAATTCATCGGTCAGCGGGTGCACACATACCGTCTGCGCCCGCTCGGCCGCCTGACGGCCGGCCGGCGACAGCACGCTGTTGACGTCCAGGTCGGGCCGCGCCTCGCGCAGGGCTGCGAGGATATAGGCGGTGTACGCGTTGGCGACCGGGCCGAGTTCGGGCAGTTGCAGGTCGGGGCCGGCCTGCGCCACGAACTTCTGGATGTTGGCCGGTGTCCCGGTGGCGACGACGCCCCGATAATCCAGCCCGCTACCGGCACTGAACTCGGTGGCCCACCGGGCGCTGGCCACCGCCGCGCCACCACCCTGGGACTGTCCGACGATCGCCCACTTGGGCGAGAGTGACAGCGGCATCTTGTGCGCGGCGACGACCGAGTCGATGACGCCGTGGGCGGTGGTCACGCTGTTGAGGTAGCTCATCAACCCGGGCGTTCCGAGACCGGCGTAGTCGCTGGCCACCACGACGTAACCCTGGTCCAACCAGTGCGATAGGTACTCGTTGTCGCGCGGCGTGCGTGGCAGCGCCGACGGGGTGCAGTCGTCACCGAGCCCGACGGTGCCGTGCGCCCACGCGATCACCGGGTAGCCGCCCGCCGGGGCCGGGCTGTGCGGGACGAACACCGCCGCGGTGCTCACGGCGGGAGCGCCGTGCTGATCGGTGGTGGAGTACAAAATCCGGTACGCGGTTCCCGCGCCGGTCAGGGACAGTTCGGGGGCCAGCTCGACGGTCTCGATCACGTTGCCCGCGGCGGGGATCGGTCCTGCGTATAAACGGGCATCCAAGCCCGACCAGTTCGGTGCGACCGGCTGCGCTGCCGCGGGTATGGCCAATGCGATTGTCGAGAAAAGCAATACGAGAATCCGCACGACATGTCGAAGAGCCATGCTGCACACCCTAGTGGGGCCTGGTCGGCGATCCGGGAGCCCCATCGTGGCCGGGGTATGGTCGAACGGCGCTGGGCTGCACGGTTCAGCCCGTTGCCAGATTCTGCGCTGGCGCACGTGACGATGACGAGGGGCCCGGCGGCCCGGACTGCGAGACCAACGATGCCGAGCGCACCAGACCAACCGACATCGCCAACCGCCCGGGGCCGGATACCACGTCTGGCCGCATGGCTGTTGGTACTGGCCGGCGCGGCGCTGTTGGCCGCCGCACCGACTGTCGCCGAACCGATCCCGGACCAGGAACCCGAACCGCGATCGACCACCGTCGCGGTGCACACTCTCGAGCCGTTCGTGATGCGGACCGGCAACGGGGACCTGACCGGGTTCAGCATCGAGCTGTGGAATGACATCGCCAAACGTCTCGGGTGGTCCACCGAGTACGTCGATGTCGGCAGCGTCGGGGGTCAACTGTCGGCGGTCGCGTCCGGACAGGCCGATGTCGCGATCGGCGGCATCTCGTTGACTGCGGATCGCGAGCGCACGTTCGACTTCTCCCATCCCACGCTGGATGCCGGCCTGCAGATCATCGTTCCGGTACACGACACCCGGCCCTCGATACCGGGCCTCGGGGGATATCTGGACCTGCTGCTGTCGCGCACCATGCTGATCTGGCTCAGTGCCGCGATCGTCGTCAGCGTCGTACCGGCACACATCTATTGGCTGATCGAGCGTCGCAGTCCCGAACCGGTGATCGCGCGGGCGTATCTGCCGGGAATCTTCCAGGCATTCGGTTGGGGTATCGGATCGCTGGTGGGCAAGAACGCGACGACGGCGACGCGCACCGTCACGCAGGCGTTGGCGATCCTGTGGGGGTTCGCCGGGATCGTCTTCATATCGTTCTACTCGGCGAACCTGAGTGCCAGCCTCACCGTCGCGAAACTGGACGCCAAGATCGCCGGACCTGCCGATCTCTACGACAAGTCCGTCGCGACCGTAGGCGGCACAACCGCCGCGGAGTATCTGCGGGACATGGGTATCGACGCCACCCTCACCGACACCATCGAGGAGTCGTATCACCTGTTGCGCGAGGAGGGTTATGACGCGGTCGTCTTCGACGCGCCGACGCTGCGCTACTACGTGGCCCACCGCGGTGAGGGTGTCGCGGTGATGGCAGGTCCCGTATTCCACGACGAGGATCAGGGTTTCGTGATGGGATTGGACAGTCCGCTGCGCAAGCCGGTCAACCAGATGCTGTTCCAGATGCGTGAGGACGGCACCTACAACCTCATCAAGAAGAAGTGGTTCGGCGACGACATCGCGACCACGGCGGCCGATCCCAACTGAGGTCTACCGACCCGAATCCTTATCTTGACTAATTCCAGAAAAGGGTCCAGACTCGTCGTGTGCCGACCGCGCAGGACTTCCAGCAGATGCTGCGGGGCGCATCGCTTCGAGTGACGCGCCCGCGTATCGCGGTGCTAGGTGCGGTGCACCGGCATCCGCACGCCGACACCGATACGGTGATCCGGGCGGTGCGCGCCGAGCTCGCCGATGTCTCGCATCAGACCGTCTACGACTCGCTCAACGCGTTGACCGCAGCCGGCCTGCTGCGCCGCATCCAGCCCACGGGTTCGGTGGCGCGCTATGAGTCCAGAGTCGGCGACAACCACCACCACGTCGTGTGCCGCTCATGCGGTGTCATCGCCGACGTCGAGTGCGCCGTGGGTGAGGCTCCCTGTCTCACCGCGGCAGACGACCACGGGTTCACGATCGACGAGGCCGAGGTCATCTACTGGGGCCTGTGCCCCGATTGCATTACCGCACAAGAACTTCAGCCGCACGTCGGCTCGAAGTAAGAAACCAGTCCGACAGCCCCGGAAAGGATCCACCACGTGCCCGAGACAAGTCCCCCGATCGGTGAAGCGCAGACCGAACCCACAGAGGCGAAGTGCCCGATGGTCATCAAGCCGCCGGTCGAGGGTGGCAGCAACCGTGACTGGTGGCCGAACGCGGTCAACCTGAAGATCCTGCAGAAGGATCCCGAGGTCATCAACCCGCATCCCGGATTCGATTACCGCGAGGCCGTGCAGAACCTGGACGTCGCGGCGCTGACCGCCGATGTCGACGCCGTGATGACCGACTCGCAGGACTGGTGGCCCGCCGACTTCGGGCACTACGGTCCATTCTTCGTCCGGATGACCTGGCACGCCGCCGGCACCTACCGGGTCGCCGACGGACGCGGCGGCGGCGGTAAGGGCATGCAGCGGTTCGCCCCGCTCAACAGCTGGCCCGACAATGTCAGCCTGGACAAGGCGCGCCGGTTGCTGTGGCCGGTCAAGAAGAAGTACGGCAAGCAGCTGTCCTGGTCGGATCTGCTGGTGTTCGCCGGTAACCGGGCACTGGAGAAGATGGGCTTCACCACCGCGGGCTTCGCGTTCGGCAGGCCGGACTACTGGGAGCCCGAGGAGGACGTGTACTGGGGCGCCGAGCACGAGTGGCTGGGCAGTCAGGAGCGTTACGCGGGCGCCAACGGTGACCGCACCAAGCTGGAGAACCCGCTGGGTGCCAGCCACATGGGCCTGATCTACGTCAACCCCGAAGGGCCGGAAGGCAACCCGGATCCGCTCGCGGCGGCAACCGATATCCGTGAGACCTTCGGCCGGATGGCGATGAACGATGTGGAGACCGCGGCGCTGATCGTCGGTGGCCACACCTTCGGTAAGACCCACGGCGCCACCGAGGTCGAGAACGGCCCCGAGCCCGAGGCCGCACCGCTGGAGAGCCAGGGCCTCGGCTGGGCCAACTCCGGCGTCGGCAACGAGACCGTCAGCAGTGGTCTCGAGGTGACCTGGACGCACACCCCGACCAAGTGGGACAACAGCTTCCTGGAGATCCTGTACGGCAACGAATGGGAACTCGTGAAGAGCCCCGCCGGTGCCTTCCAGTGGCAGCCCAAGGACGGCGGTTGGGCCAACTCGGTGCCGATGGCCCAGGGCAGCGGCCGCACCCACCCGGGCATGCTGACCACCGACCTGACGATGCGGATGGATCCGGGCTTCGAGAAGATCACCCGGCGTTGGCTGGATCACCCCGAGGAGCTGGCCGAGGAATTCGCCAAGGCCTGGTTCAAGCTGCTGCACCGCGATATGGGGCCGGTGAGCCGCTACCTGGGGCCGCTGGTTCCCCAGCAGACGTGGTTGTGGCAGGACGTCGTACCGGCGGGTACCCCGCTCTCGGATGCCGACGTGGCGAAGCTCAAGACGGCGATCGCCGATTCGGGTCTGACTGTCTCCCAGCTCGTCTCGACGGCATGGAAGGCCGCGGCGTCCTACCGCAACAGCGATATGCGCGGTGGCGCCAACGGTGGCCGCATCCGGTTGCAGCCGCAGATCGGCTGGGAATCCAACGAAACCGACGAACTGACGCCGGTGATCGCCAAGCTCGAGGAGATCCAGGGCTCGGCCGGAGTCGATGTCTCCTTCGCCGACCTTGTGGTCCTCGGTGGCGTCGTGGGATTGGAGAAGGCCATCAAGGCGGCCGGCTTCGATGTCGCGGTGCCGTTCACCTCAGGTCGTGGCGATGCCACCCAGGAGCAGACCGACGTCGAGTCGTTCGCCTACCTGGAGCCCAAGGCCGACGGTTTCCGCAACTATGTGGGCAAGGGCCTGCCGCTGCCCGCGGAGTACCAGCTGATCGACAAGGCCAATCTGCTGGGTCTGTCGGCTCCCGAGATGACCGTCCTGATCGGCGGACTGCGGGTGCTGGACACCAACTTCGGTGGCACCAAGCTCGGTGTGTTCACCGAGAACCCGGGCGCGCTGACGAACGACTTCTTCGTCAACCTGCTCGACATGGGCACCAAGTGGGCGCCCTCGCCTGCCGATGACGGCACCTATGTCGGTACCGATCGTGCCAGCGGGGCCGAGAAGTTCACCGCCAGCCGGGTCGATCTGCTGTTCGGGTCGAACTCCCAGTTGCGGGCCTTCGCCGAGGTGTACGCCGAGGACGAGGCCAAGCAGAAGTTCGTCGAGGACTTCGTCGCCGCATGGACCAAGGTGGCCAATGCCGATCTGTTCTAGGCGGACCTGAACCAATCTGCAGCCCTCGATCCAGGCCGGTTCCTTCGGGAACCGGCCTGGTCGTGGTTTTGCGGGCATTCTGTGCGCCGAACCTGAAGAAGTTGCCGCAGAATGCCCGAATTCTCGCAATCTTGTCCAGATTCGGCGCGAAAGGCCGGCTAGTGCGCGGCGGCCTTCTTCTTGCCCAACGGCAGCACGTGCACGATCAGCGCGACCACGGCGCCGATCAGCAACCCGACCACCGCCGAAATCCCGGTGTTGACCAACCAGGCCACCCCGCCCTCGAACACGCCGACGGCGTGCGCGGTCCAGTGTTCGGCGTCGTGGACCAACTCGTACGGCGGCCGCAACCCGGCCTCGTAGCTCTGCGCCAGCAGGATGTGACCGCCGACCCACAGCATGGCCACCGTCCCGACGATGGACAGTGTGGAGAGCACCTTGGGCATCGCGGCGACCAACCCGCGTCCCATCTTCTGCGCGAAAGCCGAGCTGCGTTGTGCCAGCGCCAATCCCGCGTCGTCCATCTTCACGATCAGCGCAACGACGCCGTACACCGCCGCGGTGATCACGATCGCCACGATCACCAGGCTGGCGAGCCGCAGCCAGAACGTCTGCTCGGCCACCTCGTTGAGTGCGATGACCATGATCTCGGCGGACAGGATGAAGTCGGTGCGGATGGCCCCGGACGTCATCGTCTTCTCGACATCCTCACCGGCCACCGCCGCCGGTGCGGCGTGCCCGTCACCACCGGAGATCCAGCCCCACACCTTCTCGGCGCCTTCGAAGCACAGGAACGTCGCCCCGGCCATCAGCAGGTAGGGAAGTGCCCACGGCGCGAAGATGCTGAGCAGCAGCGCGGCGGGCAGGATGAACACCAGCTTGTTGCGCAGCGACCCGATGGCGATGCGCTTGATCATCGGCAACTCGCGGTCGGCGGTGATTCCCTGCACGTACTGCGGTGTCACCGCGGTGTCGTCGATGACGACGCCCGCCGCCTTTGCCGTGGCCCGCCCGGCGGCGGCACCGATATCGTCGACCGATGCGGCGGCAAGGCGGGCCAGGGCGGCGACGTCGTCGAGGAGTCCGAAAAGGCCTGCGCTCATGCCTCCGAAGGCTAGCGGGTACCGCGGTCGGTGGCGACGGCACCGCGAACACCGGGGGATCCCGGTGCCGGACAGCCCTGTGAGCACCTGATAAGGATTGGTGATGGGAATCAATCAGCGCTCCAAGATCGTGATGTCCGATGAGGAGATCGCCGAGTTCATCGATCACAGTCGCACCGCCACCATGGCCACGGTGTTGCCCAACGGCCGTCCGCATCTGGTGGCCATGTGGTACGCCGTCCTGGACGGGGAGATCTGGTTCGAGACCAAGGCCAAATCGCAGAAGGCGGTCAACCTGCGGCGCGACCCCACCATCACCGTGATGATCGAGGACGGTCACACCTACGACACCCTGCGCGGTGTGTCGATCGACGGGACCGCGGAGATCATCGACGACCCGGAGACCAACATGCGCGTGGGGATCAGCGTGTGGGAGCGCTACACCGGGCCGTACTCCGAGGACGTCAAACCGTTCGTCGAGCAGATGATGAACAACCGGGTATGTGTCCGGGTGGTGCCCGGGCGCATCCGCAGCTGGGATCACCGCAAGCTCGGCATGCCCGCAGTTCCGTTGGGCGGCAGCACCGCTCAGTACCTGGGTTAGACCGGCGGTGGCGCGAACCCCGGGCTGACCAGCGCGGTGGCGATCCCGCTGCCGATCGGGCCCGCTCGGTCGAACAGCGTCGCCGTCCCGGTGGCCACCCCGGCGTCCGCGTAGTGGGTCAGCGCGCTGAGCCCGATATCGGGGCCTTCCGGTAACCGGCTGAGTGTCAACGTGTAATCGGCATTGATGTAGAGCAGGCCGTCGGGACCGAAGTGCGTCAGTGAGCTGACCACATCGCCTGCGATCGCCGCGTGGGCGAACGGTGTCATGGGCTGACCGTCGACCAGCGCGGTGTTGGTGCGCAACCAGACGTGTTTCGGGCCGCGGTGCGCCCAGGCGCTCAGATCGGAACTGGTGCCCGCGCCGTACGCGATCACCTGCATGGGCGCGCCGGTACCCGGACCGCCCGGATCCGGCGGGACGGGCATGTCGACCGGGTGGGTCCAGATATCCGTGCGCGGTGCCTGCCCCCGGCGTAGGTAGAGCACGCTGGCGCGGGCCACCGGCTGACCGTCCTGCAGCGCGGTCGCGTCGATCACGATGATCCGCCGCCCGGCCCGCACGGTGGTCGTGCTGACGGTGAGCGGGGCCAGCGCCGCCGGCCGGAAGAGGTCGACGGTCAGCCGTGCGGGTTGGAAATCCGGCTGACTGTGGTCGCGGTCGACCACGAAACCGAGCAGGCCACCGAGTATGTTGCCGCTTATGGTCTGGCCCCAGGGGCCGCGGGCGATGCTGGTGGGTGTGTAGCGGTCACCCTCGGCGATGAAATAGGCGACGGGCCGGGAGTTCGGCACGGACGCTAGGGATTCTTGGCCAGGTACGCGGTGACCATCGAGCAGTGGGACTCGATCTGTAAACCCGCTGCGCGGGTGGCCGCGACGGTCTCGGCGACCAGTTGGGTGCCCAGGCCCCGGCCGCCGAACGCGGGATCGATCTCGGTGTGGGTGAACACCCGGACCCCGTCGCGATCGTGGAAGTCGATGAGACCGACCTGCCGCCCGTCCAGTGCGATGGTGAAGCGGTGGTCACCGGGGGTCACCACGGCCGCCTGCTGTTCAGCGCTCACGGGGTTTGAGCCTAGTGCCGGGCATACCGGGCGCAGGCAGTCGGTCGACGGCGCCGCGATAGCCGACGACCTCACCGAACTGATCGGATCGGTCCTGCCACGCCTGCCGATAGGCCACGATCTCGTCGTGGCTGCGGCCGACGAAGTTCCACCACATCAGCAGTGCCTCGCCGAACGGTGGCCCGCCGAGCAGCATCACCCGGGCCGGCTGCTCGCCGCGATTGACGATCTGCAGCCGATCGCTGCCGGGGGACCGATAGGCCAGGTCGGCTCGGCGCAGGGCGGTCTGATCTACGTCGACGGCGCCCTCGTCGAGCAGCACGCCGTGTTCGAAGGACGGGTCGACGGCCAGGCTGACCGACGCCCGAGGCGCGATGTCCACCTGCGCACCCAGCAGTGGGGTGAAGGTGTGCACCGGCGAGCGGTCGCCGGCGAGCTCGCCGAGAAAGACCCGCACCGTCGCGCCATCGATCGTGCGTGGTTCGGGTACGTGGTGGGCGAAGTCCCGTGCGGTGTGCCGGTCGCTGTCGGGCAGGGCGACCCACAGCTGGACGCCGTGCAGGGTCGTGGTTTCGGGTGTGGCTACCTCGGAATGGCAGATGCCGGCACCGGCCGTCATCAGATTGAGCTCTCCTGGCCGCACCGCCGCGTGCACACCGTTGCTGTCACGATGCTCGATCTCACCGTCGAAAAGCCAACTGACGGTCTGCAATCCGGTATGTGGATGTGGGGGTACGTCCATTCCGGCGGAGGTTCGGATGTCCTGGGGTCCGTAGTGGTCGGCGAAGCACCAGGCGCCGATCATCGAGCGTTCGCGTGCGGGCAGGGTGCGGCGTACCGTCATGGCCCGCGGCCCGCCGAGAGGGACTTCGCGAGCCTGCAGGACGCCCGCGAATGAGGAAGGGCGGCAGGCCACTTCGTCGGGAGCGGGATCGGCATTGCTCATCGGGCCAAGCCTAGCGATGGTTCGGGGACGGTGCCGGCATGTCGCCTCTCGGCAAGTGGTCGCTCGAAGCGACGATATTTCAGTGGTACCCGGGGCATGTCCGGCACCGTCGGAACAGATCAACCGATCGGTGCGGCGCGGTATTCCGCCGGCCGCCTGTCGGGTGCCGCTCCCGCTGCCTGCCCCTCGTCGACGGCAGCGGGAACGGCCCGTCTCAGGCCGACTCGAGGAAGAGTCGACGTGCCCGCACCGGGTAACCGTTGCGCTCGGCCAGTGAGCGCAGTTGCTTGAGCGCGAACGTGCGGCCGCGGCCTGCTTCGGGGATGACGATTCCGGCCCACAATCCTTCGGCGCGCGGAAGCTCACAGGCCTCGCGCGCGCACGCCCACCGGCGTGGGCACATCCGGCAGATCGTCTTGGCGTCCTCGTCGGCGGTGATGGTCCAGCGTTCCGGATCGCGGGTGCATTCGCCCACCGGCAGTCCGTCCAGGCCCAGTGCGTTCATGGTGTCTCCTCGTGCGGCGGCGGCAGGAGTGCCGCGATGCCGACGAATCTAGAGCACAAACCGTAGCGATGCAACAGTTAGTCGAGTGGAAGCTGCAGCGGTTCACGGCTCGCATACCGCGTTAGCGCACAAACTGACAGCTAGAGGCGTTTTTTGAGGAAATCGCCAGAAACAAGGTGCAACGGTCGAACTGTCGCGTTGATTCGGTACGGTAGCGCGAGAGCGCCGATATCTATACCCCGAGCCATAGCAGTGCTACGGCTTTGGCTACGATCGGCCCACCCAGTTCGGGGACCAGAAGGGACATGGCGTGGTCGAGACCGGGAACGGCGAGCCTGCCGATGACCCCGGCATGGTCCGGGCGGGGGCAGCCGCGGCCGCCCGTCGTCGCGAACTGAACGTCAGCCAACGCCGTCTCGCTGCCGATGGTGTCATCAACGCCGGTGCACTGATCGCGTTCGAGAAGGGACGCAGCTGGCCGCGGCTGGCAACCCGTGCCAAGTTGGAGTCCGTCCTGCAATGGCCGCCGGGCACCATCGAACGGATTCGCCGGGGTGAGCCCGCCACCCCGGCGCCGCCGGCGCGCCCGCAGCCCCCCGCCGCCGACGACGAGCTGCCGTTGATCGCCCAGGCCGTCGTCGCGGCCGCGAACACCTTCGCCGGCAGCATCGAGGCGCTACCGCCGGTCACCGACCCCGGGTTCACCGGACGAGCCACCGCGATCCTGGCCGACCTGCGTCAGCTCGAGGCGGTCGCGGCGAGGGCGGCGCGCATCCAGTTGACGCCCGAGCTCATCAGGGCGTTGAGCGGGGTGCGCAGCCGCATCGACGAACTGACCTTGCGGGCCGCCGAGGCCCCGTCGGCGACGCTTGGCCAGCGGCTGTACGCCGCACGGCGTCGGGCCAACCTGACCGTCGGTGAGACCGCGATGGCCGCAGGTGTTTCCGATGACGCCATCGTGGGGACCGAGGCGGAGCGGCCGCCGACCGAGGCCGAGGTCGCGGCCATCGAAGCGCTGATGGCCCAGATCGACTGAGCCGAGCCCGCTTTCAGAAACGCTCGCGGTGGCGATCGTCGCTGGTGGGAAAGTGCGCGGCCAGTGCGGCGGCGATCTCGACGAACTTGCGCCGAGTCGGCGCGGACATCGTGGCGGTGCCTGCGATGACCCCACCGGGACGCAGCTGATGGTCGAAGGGGACCTCCACCACCGCTTGGCCCTGCCCGGCGAACTGCTGGGCCAGGATGGTGCGCGTCCGTTTGTCGGCATGACCGTCGGAATCGTTGAGCACCACCACCGTGCGCTGCAACAGTCCGGTCAGCCCCCGCGCGGCCAGCCAATCCATCGTCTGGCCCGCCGCCGCGGCGCCGTCGACCCACGGCGAGGACACCACGATCAGGGCGTCCAGATCGCGAAGGGCCTCCTGGGTCACCGGACTGTCCATGGTGGAACTGCAGTCGATGATCGAGATGGAGAAGTGCCGGTCCAGCCGGGACGTGGCCTCCCGATAGATCGCCGGATCGAGAACCCGTCGCCTTGCCGGTGTCGCCTCGCCGGCCAGGACGAAGAGGCCCGCGGCATTGTGGCCCACTCGGCCGCGGATATCGGCGAAGGTCTCCAGATGTTCGTCGGCAGCAAGCTCCCAGTAGGAACCGACGGCCCGGGGATCCACCCGACTGCCGAGCTTGCCGAACGCCGTGTCCGCGTCGATGGCCACCACCCGGTCGTCCTGGCGCAGTTCGGCCAGCACCGAGCCCACGCTGGCCGACACCGTCGTCTTACCGACGCCGCCCTTGCCCAGCACGCCGATCTTGTAGTGCCCGCGCAGCACACCGCGGATCCTGGCCTCCAGTTCGGCCTCGCGGACCTCCGCCGGTGACGGCCCGAGGTTGATCAGTCCGAACGACGCGCGCAAGACCAGCCGCCGCCAGCCGCGTCCCGGCGCCGGCTTGCTGGTCGGAACCAGCTCTGCCACCGGAATCCGTTCGGCGTAGGAGCTCGGTGGGGCGGGCGGCGGAGCGTGCTGCGCGGGCCACGATTGCGGCGGGTAGGGCGGCCGGTGGGAACTGGCCGCCGGCGGGGCGGGGCGTGCCTGCGGCGGCCATGGCGGCGGAACCTGACGCTGCGTGGGGATGGGGCCGGTCTCCGCACTGTCACCGGCCTGTCCGCGCGATGTGTCATCGCGGTCGGTCAAGGCGATCTCCTCGTTCGATGTCTCCTCCAGTATCGACCACCGCCCGGCATCGCCGAGGTGATCCGACCCGTGGCGGCAGCCCGTGGCACCGCGCGTGGCCTGCCCGAATTCGTGCATCTGGGGTACTCCGGGCGCTGCTAGGGTCGGGTGGGCAAACACGCGCCGGGCCGGTTTTCACGCGAAATCCGCCGGATTCGGTGCGCGCGGGCCGTCACGACGCGACGATGGTTCTCCGAGGGGGAGGGGGATGTAGCCGATGACCAGTTCTTTCGCCGGACACGGTGAACCCACGCACTATGACGACGTGGTCGCCGTCGAGGTCACGATCGACGGCATGCTCGTCATCGCCGATCGGCTACAGCTCGAGGAGTTCCCGCCCGCCCTGGGTATCCGGCCCAACATCCCCCAGCCCGACCTGCGGGAGAAGGTCTGGGACCAGGTTGCCCGCGATCTCACCGAGCAGGGCGTGCTCGACGCGTTCGGCGCACCGCATCCCGAGGTCGCGGCGATGTCCGACACCCTGTCGCGACCCGATCGGACCCTGGAATGCCGATGGTGGCGACGCGATGTCGGCGGCAAGATGGTCCGGTTCGTGGTGTGCCGCAAGGGTGATCGACATGTCATCGCCGCACGCGACGGTGACTTGCTGGTTTTGCAGCGGGTGGCGCCGCAGGTCGGATTGGCCGGAATGGTCACCGCGGTGCTCGGCCCCGCCGAGCCGGCGGATGTCGAGCCGATGACCGGGGTCACCGCCCGGTTGGCCGAATCGCGCACGCCCAACCAGCTGTCCCAGTTCGGGATCTCGCCGGCCTCGGCGCGCACCTACGCCGACGCGACGGCCAACCCGAACAGCTGGGTGGAGATCACCGCCGCCGAGCGGCACTCCGGGGGCACGTACACCCAGGCCGATGTCGCTGCCGGCGTACTGGATTCGCCGCTGGGCCGCATCGTGTCGATCCCACGCAAGGTCAACGGCGAGCTCTACGGGAGCTTCCTGGCCGGCACCCAGGACAACCTGCAGCGCGCGCTGGACGGACTGATGTCCTTCCTGCCCGCCGGGGCCTGGTTCGAGGCCAAGGCCGAGCCGACCTACTACGACGACGGAGACTGAGCACCTTCATGATGGGCAACCAGCCCTTTGACGATGACGACGAGGTCGATACCGAGGACGGCGTGGACATCGGTGGCGGCCTCGCCGCGTTCGACGACATCTTCGAGGTCCCCGCACCGCACCCGGACCCCGAACTCGACGCCTTCGGAGTGGACTTCGGTGCACCCGAGCAATCGGTGGGCGAGCCGTTGTTCACGGTGACCAACCCGCCTGGCACCGTCACCGTCTCGGCACTGCTCGACGGTCGTATCCACCGCATCGAACTGTCGCCGGAGGCGACCACCGAGGCCGATTCGGAGGCCCAACTGGCCGCCGAGATCGTCGTCATCGCCGACCTTGCCAACCAGCAGGCTCGCTCCGCGCAGTTCTCCTACGTGCTCGAAGGAATGCAGGACCACGGCCACGACGCAGCAGACACCAGGGAGTTTTTGACCCGCAGCGTCGGTCTGCCCTCCCCGGAGCAGGCCGATGCCGCCCGGGCACAGATCTTTGCGACCAGGTATGCAGGTGAGCATGAGTGATCACCTGGTAGCCCTGTTCGGATCGGCGGTCGGCATGCTGCCCAGCGCTCCTGCTCGCTCCCTGGAACTGTTCACCGAAATCACCGCGGCGGACGAGACGGCGTGCGACGCGTGGGTGGGCCGGATCCGGTGCGGTGACTCCGACCGGGCGACGCTGTTCCGAGCCTGGTTCTCGCGGAACAACTTCGGGCAACTGGCCGGTGCTGCCGAGATATCGATGAACAGCGTGGGGGCGCGCATCCCCATCGGCGGCATGTTCGGCGACATCACCTACCCGGTCAACTCACCGCTGGCGATCACGATGGCATTCGCCGTGCGGGAGGCTGCCGAGGGCAACCACGCCGACGCCATGGAGGCGCTCGACGACGCCCCGGCGATGGGCGGCGAGTACCTGGTGTCCTGGATTCGCGCGGTCATCTACGGCGCGGCCGAGCGCTGGACGGATGTCATCGACGAGGTGCGCTCCGCCGGGAGCTGGCCGGACAAGTTCCTGGCCGCCGCGGCCGGTGTGGCGCACGGCGTGGCCGCCACCAATCTCGGTCTGTTCACCGAGGCCGAACGGCGTCTCACCGAATCCAACTCGTCTCCGGCGGGTGAGGCCTGCGCCCAGGCCATCGCCTGGTACCTGGCGATGGCGCGCCGCAGCCAGGGCAACGAGGATGCGGCCATGGCGCTGCTGGAATGGCTGCAGGCCACCCATCCCTCGCCGAAGGTGACCGCCGCACTGCGTGATCCGTCCTACCGCCTGGTCACCACCACCGCCGAGAAGATCGCCCAGCGCACCGATCCGTGGGATCCGGGCAGCGTCGTGGCCGACACCTCCGGGCGGGAGAAGCTGCTGGCCGATGCGCAGGCCGAACTGGACCGCCAGATCGGACTCAGCCGGGTCAAGGAGCAGATCGAGAAGTACCGTGCGGCAACGCAGATGGCCAAGATCCGCGCGGCGCGCGGGATGAAGGTGGCCCAGCAGTCCAAGCACATGATCTTCACCGGACCGCCCGGTACCGGCAAGACCACCATCGCCAGGGTGGTCGCCAATATCCTCGCCGGCCTCGGCGTGATCCCCGAGCCCAAGCTGGTGGAGACCTCGCGCAAGGATTTCGTGGCCGAGTACGAGGGACAGTCCTCGGTGAAGACCTCGCGTACCATCGACCGCGCCCTCGGCGGCGTGCTGTTCATCGACGAGGCCTACACCCTGGTCCAGGAACGCGACGGCCGTACCGACCCCTTCGGTACCGAGGCGTTGGACACCCTGCTGGCGCGGATGGAGAACGATCGCGACCGGCTGGTGGTGATCATCGCCGGGTACAGCAATGACATCGACCGGTTGCTCGAGACCAACGACGGCCTGCGGTCCCGGTTCTCCACCCGGATCGAGTTCGACTCCTATGCCCCCGACGAGATCGTCGACATCGCCAAGGTGATCGCCGAGGCCAACGACTCCAGGCTCAGCGAGGAGGCGGCCAAGCGGGTGCTCGATGCCGCGACGCTGCTGGGTGACCGTTCGCTGGGCGGAAAACCCGCACTCGACATCGCCGGAAACGGCCGGTACGCACGACAATTGGTGGAGGCGGGTGAGCAGAGCCGGGACATGCGGCTGGCCCGGTCGCTGGACTTCGAGAACCTCGGTGTGGAACAGCTCAGTGAGATCAGCGGTGAGGACATGGCCGCCGCGATCGATGCCGTGCACGCCAGGCTGAACATCGGATAACCCATGGCAGGATTCCGGCTCACCACAAAGGTCCAGGTCAGCGGCTGGCGCTTCCTCTTGCGTCGTGTCGAGCACGCGATCGTGCGCCGCGACACCCGGATGTTCGACGACCCGCTGCAGTTCTACAGCCGCGCGGTGATGTGCGGTGTCGTCATCGCGGTCGTCATCTGCATCGGGGCCGCGCTGCTGGCGTACTTCAAACCGCTGGGCAAACGCGGCTCGGACACGCTGTTGGTCGATCGCACCACCAACCAGCTCTACGTCATGGTGCCCGGATCCGACAGCATCCGGCCGGTCTACAACCTGACCTCCGCACGGTTGGTCCTCGGTAACGCCGCCACGCCGTCGGCGGTCAAGTCCGAGGAGCTCAACCGGATGACCAAGGGTCAGCCGATCGGCATTCCCGGTGCCCCGTACGCCACCCCGGTGGGCGCGCCGACCTCGACATGGTCGCTGTGCGACAACGTCATCAAGCCCGAGAGCGTCGCCCCCCAGGTGCAGACGTCGGCGTTGGTGATGCCATTGGCCATCGACGCCTCGGTGGGTCCGTTGCGTCCGAACCAGGGTGTGCTGGTCACCTATCAGAACCTGACGTGGCTGGTGACCGCCGATGGCAGGCACGCCATCGATATGGCCGACCGGGCGGTGACCTCCGCCGTCGGCATCCCGGTCACCGCGCGGGCCACCCCGATCTCGGAGGCACTGTTCAACGCCCTGCCCAACGTCGGGCCGCTGAAGCTGCCCGCGGTGCCGGGTGCGGGCGCGCCGAACACCCTCGGGCTGGCACCCAATCTGGTGATCGGATCGGTCTTCCGGACCCTGAACAACGATGTCGAACAGCGGTATGTCGTGCTGTCCGACGGTGTCGCCAAGGTCAACGGGACCACGTCGGCGGCGTTGCGCGCCACGAACTCCTTCGGGCTGATCACCCCGCCGTCGGTGGAGGCCAGCGATGTCGCCAGCATCCCCGAGCAGGTGTTCGTCTCGCCGCTGCCCGACGAGCCGATGGACATCCGGCTGCGCGCGGATGCGCCGACGCTGTGCTGGTCGTGGCAGCGCGATCCGGGCGACCAGGGACCACGCCAGACCGTGATCAGCGGCAGGCACCTGCCCGTGCCCCCCAGTCGGATGAACAGTGGGATCGACCAGATCTCTGGAAATGCCACCGTGTACATCGACGGCGGCCAATACATCAGGCTGCAGTCACCGGATCCGCGGTACGGCGAAAGCCTCTATTACGTCGACCCGCAGGGTGTGCGCTACGGGCTGCCCAACGAGGACACCGCCTCATCGCTGGGGCTCCACGGTCCGCTCACGGCGCCGTGGCAGGTGGTCAGCTGGCTCATCGACGGCCCGGTGCTGTCCAAGCAGGCCGCGCTGCTGGAGCATGACACCCTGCCCCCGAGTCCGAACCCCCGAAAGGTCAACGGCGAACTCGCTGCGCCCGTCGGTGCTGCCGCCCCGGCCGCTGGTGCACCCGCTCCCGCTCCCGGCGGCAACCTGCCCGCCCAGGCCCCCGGATCGCCGCTGCCGCCGGAAGGAGCAGGTGGATGACCACCAAGAAGTTCACCCCGATCATCAAGCGCGGCCCTCGGCTGACACCCGGTGAAATCACCATCACCCCACCGGATGACCTGGGAATCGACATTCCGCCCTCGGGTATCCAGAAGGCACTGCCGTGGGTCATGGGTGGCGGCATGCTGGGCATGATCGCGATCATGATCTTCACCGGCATCCGGCAGCTTTCGCCCTACATGCTGATGATGCCGCTGATGATGATCATGGCCACGGTCGGCTTCATGGCCGGTGGGGGGCCGGGTGGCAAGCGCGTCCCCGAGATCAACGCCGACCGCAAGGAGTACCTGCGTTACCTGGCGGGCCTGCGGACCCGCGTCACCACCTCGGCTGCCGCGCAGGTCACCTTCTTCAACTACCACGCACCGCATCCCGAGGATCTGCTCTCGATCATCGGTACCAACCGGCAGTGGTCTCGCCAGACCAACGCCGACTTCTATGCCGCTGTCCGCATCGGTGTCGGATCCGAGCCCGCCGTCGATCGCTTGCTCAAACCGTCTGTGGGCGGTGAGCTCTCGGGTCCCGCCGGCGCGCCGCAACCGCATCTGGAGCCCGTCAGCCACATGTGGCTGATCAAGTTCCTGCGTACCCACGGCCTCATCCACGACTGCCCGAAGTTGGTGCAGCTGAGAACATTCCCGACCATCGCCGTCGGCGGCGACGGTGCCCGGGCGGCGGCACTGCTGCGCGCCATGATCTGCCATCTCGCGGTGTTCCATCCGCCGGACCTGCTGCAGATCAGGGTGCTGACCGACAATCCGGAGGATCCGGATTGGGCGTGGCTCAAATGGCTGCCGCATGTGCAGCATCAGACCGACACCGATTCCGCGGGTGCGACGCGGCTGGTGTTCACCCGGCCCGACGGGCTGGCCGACCTGACCGCGCGCGGCCCGCACACCGCCGATGCCGCGCCAAGTGGGCCCTACGTGGTCGTGATCGACCTGACCGGGGGCAAGGCCGGTTTCCCCGTGGACGGCCGGGCCGGCGTCACGGTCATCACGCTCGGCAATCACCGCGGATCGGCCTACCGGATCCGGCTGGCCGACGACGGCACCGCCGACGACAGATTGCCCAACCAGACCTTCCGGCTGGTCGCCAACACCGCCGACCAGATGACGCCCACCGCGGCGGGTCGGGTGGCGCGCAAGCTGGCAGGCTGGTCGATCACCGGCACGATCATCGACAAGAACACCCGGGTGCACAAGAAGGTCGCCACCGAATGGCATCAGCTGGTGGGTGCCCAGTCGGTCGAGGAGGTGACCCCCGCCCGGTGGCGGATGTTCGCCGACACCGACCGCGACCGGCTCCGGATCCCGTTCGGCCACGAGCTCAAGACCGGCGACATCATGCACCTGGATATCAAGGAGGGTGCCGAGTTCGGTGCCGGCCCGCACGGGATGCTGATCGGTACGACGGGTTCCGGCAAGTCGGAGTTCCTCCGGACCCTGATCCTCTCGCTGGCCGCCACCCACCACCCCGACCAGGTGAACCTGCTGCTCACCGACTTCAAGGGCGGCTCGACATTCCTGGGCATGGAGAAGCTTCCCCACACCGCGGCGGTGGTCACCAACATGGAGGAAGAGGCGGAGCTGGTCAGCCGCATGGGCGAGGTGCTCTCCGGTGAACTCGACCGCCGCCAGTCCATCCTGCGCCAGGCCGGTATCCAGGTGGGCGCGGCCGGCGCGCTCTCCGGTGTGGCCGAATACGAGAAGCACCGCGAGCGCGGTGCCGACCTGGCCCCGCTGCCGACGCTGTTCGTCGTCGTCGACGAGTTCGCCGAACTGCTGCAGAACCACCCGGACTTCATCGCGCTGTTCGACCGGATCTGCCGCGTCGGCCGCTCGCTGCGTGTGCACCTGCTGCTGGCCACCCAGTCGCTCAATACCGGCGGCGTGCGCATCGACAAGCTGGAACCCAACCTCACCTATCGAATTGCGTTGCGCACCACCAGTTCCGCGGAGTCCAAGGCGGTGATCGGAACCCCGGAGGCGCAGTACATCACCAACAAGGAAAGCGGCGTCGGCTTCCTGCGGGTCGGTATGGAGGACCCGGTGAAGTTCCGCAGCGTCTACACCGGGACCAACTATGTTCCGGCCGCGGCGATCACCACCAACGGGGATTCCGCGCCTCGGATCCAGGTGCCCAGTCAGATACGGATCCAGCCCTTCACGGCCGCGCCCATGATGGATGCCTCGGGAGTGACACAACGATGACGTCCACAGAATCCGAGCCGCGCGTCCTGCGCGAAGTGGTGCTCGAACAGTTGACCACCGGTGAGGTTCGGGCCTACAAGATGTGGCTGCCGCCGTTGACCGATCCCACACCGGTCAACGAACTCGTCGAGCGTGATCAGCGCCAGCCCTTGCGATTCGGGCTGGGCATCATGGACGAGCCCCGTCGGCACCGCCAGGAGGTGTGGGGGATCGACGTGTCGGCCGCTGCGGGCAACATCGCCATCGGTGGGGCACCGCAGACCGGCAAGTCGACGTTTCTGCAGACGTTGGTGCTGTCAGCGGCGGCCACCCACACCCCGCGCCAGGTGCAGTTCTACTGCATCGATCTCGGTGGCGGCGGGTTGATGTACCTCGAAGACCTGCCGCACGTCGGCGGGGTCGCCACCCGCTCCGAGCCCGACCGGGTCAACCGGGCCGTCGCAGAGATGAAAGCCGTTCTGCGACAACGCGAGGCGATGTTCAAGCAGTACCGCGTCGGCTCCATCGCGTCGTACCGGCAGATGCGCGAGGATCCCAATCACCCGGCGTTCCACGATCCGTTCGGTGACGTGTTCCTGGTGATCGACGGCTGGCCGGCATTCGTCGCCGAGTTCCCCGACCTGGAGCCGGTGGTGCAGGACCTGGCCGGGCAGGGACTGGCATTCGGCGTACACACCATCATCTCCACCCCGCGCTGGACCGAACTGAAATCGCGGGTCCGCGATTATCTGGGCACGAAGGTCGAGTTCCGGCTCGGTGATGTCAACGAGACCCAGGTCGACCGGATGACCCGCGATATCCCGGCCAACCGCCCGGGCCGGGCCATCTCGGGGGAGAAGCACCATCTGATGATCGGTGTGCCGCGTCTGGACGGTGTGCACAGCGCCGCCGATATCGTCCCGGCCATCACCGCGGCGGTGGATCACATCGCCTCCCTGCACACCGATGAGGCACCCCGGGTCAGGGTGCTGCCCGAACGCATCCATCTGCGCGAACTCGATCCCACGCCGCCCGGCCCCGACGCCGACTACCGCACACGGTGGACCATCCCGGTCGGCATCCGGGAGTCCGACCTGTCGGTGGCCTACAACAACATGCAGATCACGCCGCATCTGCTGATATTCGGGGCGCCGAAATCGGGGAAGACGACGATCGCGCATGCGGTCGCCCAGGCGATCTGTTCCCGCAACAGTCCCGAGCAGGTCCGGTTCATGCTGGCCGACTATCGGTCGGGCCTGCTGGATGCGGTGCCGCAGAGCCATCTGCTCGACGCGGGGGCGGTGAACCGCAACAGCGCCTCGTTGGAGGAATCCATCAAGGCGCTGGCAGTCAACCTCAAGAAGCGCCTGCCGCCGCCGGACCTGACCACCGCGCAGCTGCGGGCCCGGTCGTGGTGGACCGGCCCCGACGTGGTGCTGCTGGTCGACGACTGGCACATGATCGTGGCGGCGTCCGGGATGGTGCCGCCGATGACACCGCTCGCGCCGTTGCTGCCCGCCGCGGCGGATATCGGCCTGCACATCGTGGTGACCTGCCAGATGAGCCAGGCGCACCGGGCCACGATGGACAAGTTCGTCGGCGCCGCGTTCGGTGCCGGATCCCCCACTCTGTTTCTTTCCGGTGAGAAGACCGAGTTCCCCTCGAGCGAGTTCAAACTCAAGCGCAGGCCCCCTGGCCAGGCACTTCTCATCTCTCCAGATGGCAAAGAGGTCGTTCAGGCCGCCTATATCGATCCCCCCGCAGAAGAAGTGTTCGGAGCACCCCCAAACGGTGGTTAATATGGATTGGTAGCCACTCAGCGAAATTGACGGTGGCTAGGCAGCAAACGGGGTCGGGGGAACGATTCTTATGCAACAGAGCACCAATTCTGTCTCCCTTCTCAGTTTTTGCATCCAGGCTTTTCCGACGATGTGAGGAGGTACGCGAATGCAACCGATGGCACACAATCCCGCTGTTCTCGGTGTCGGGAACCAGGTGATTGCGAACGGATCCCGGGGTTTGGCCACCGGAACCGCAGCCACCGCGGAGGCGTCGGCGCTGTTGCCGGCCGGTGCGGAAGAGGTATCTGTGCAGGCAGTCCTGGCGTTCGCCAGTGAAGGCGCACAGATGGCGGCGCTGAATGCGTACGCCCAGCAGGAGCTGGCGCGTGCCGGAGCCGCGTACCTCGAGGCGACCGGTATCTACACGACCGCCGACGCCCAGGCCGCCGCGACGCTGTCCTGACCGGGACGAGCGAATAACCCGCTATCGAGACTGAGTCCAGCAAATGGTTGCCTCAATTCCCCCTGTGCCGTTTGTGTACGGGGCCCTGCCTCCGGAGGTGAACACCGGCCGGTTGATGGCCGGTGCCGGTGCGGCGCCCATGTATCAGGCGGCGGCCGCCTGGGAGGCCTTGGCGATTGCGTTGGAAACCCAGGCCGAGGAGCTCTCGGCCAGCCTCGCCTCGCTGGCGGGTTCCTGGCAGGGCGGGGCCAGTGAGCAGGCGATCCAGGCGACCACGCCCATGATCGTCTGGTTGCACACCGCTGCCCTGCAGGCCCAGAAGCGGGCCATGCAGGCGATCGCGCAGGCGAACTCGTATCTGTTGGCCATGGCGGTGACGCCGCCGTTGGTCGAGATCGAGGCCAACCACGTCACGCATGCGGTGCTGGAGGCCACCAACTTCCTCGGTGTGAACACCGTGCCGATCGGGGTCAACGAGTTCGACTACTTCGTGCGGATGTGGACCCAGGCGGCCGTCGCGATGCATGGCTACCAGGCGGAGACGGCCGCGAACATCATGTTCGAACCGATCCCACCGCTGAAGCCGATCGTGATGCCCGGTGTCGGTGAGGCAGCACTGGGGTTCGCCTCGGGAAAGATCGCCGCCACCCTGCCGGGGTCGGCAATGCGCGAGCTGGCGTTCGCGCAGGTGGCGGCGCAGGCCAGTATCGAATCCGCGGCGCTGCATGTCGGCCGTGCCGCGGCGAACAGCAATGCGGCGATGGTGTCGGCGCAGACCCAGGCGCGCAAGGGCGAGAACACCGCGCAGCAGGCTCAGGGCGAGCCCGAGCAGCTGATGCAGGGCGCACAGCAGGGTGCCCAGATGGGTATGCAGGTCGCCTCGCAGGTGGGCTCGATGCTCGCCCAGGCTCCGCAGCAGATGATGCAGACGGTCACCCAGCCGATGCAGCAGATCCTCGCGCCGATGCAGCAGGTCAGTTCGATGTTCGGCCAGCTCGGTGGTGGTCTGAACAAGGGTGCGCAGTTCGGGCTGATGGGTGCCAGCCCGTTCTCCAATCATCCGTTGGCAGGCGGGACCGGGGCGGGCGCGGGCGCCGGACTGGTGCGCGCGGCGTCGTTGCCGGGCGCCGGCGGCACGCTGGCCAGCACACCGCTGATGAGCGGGCTGCTCGGACAGCCGGCAGGGGCGGCGGCCCCGGTCGGTGCGGCGGCCGGTGGTGCCGGTTCGGGGTTGGCCCCGGTCGGCAACGGTGCCGGCGGTGGACCCATGGGGGGCATGGGGCAGGGAGCGAAACGCGGTACGAATCGGCAAGGCCTGGCGGCGCCGTCCGCCCTCGCCCATGACCTGGGTGAGGACGAGGACGAGGACGACGACTGGTGAACCGTCTACCGACACAAGACTTCCCGGCCGAGGGGGCTGGAAGACTCGCCATCAGTGGTGAGGACACTGGAAAACAGAAAGAGTACCGAGCATGGCACAGATGAATACAGATGCCGCTGTCCTCGCCAAGGAGGCGGCCCACTTCGAGAGCATCTCCGGCGAGCTCAAGGGTGTTATATCGCAGGTCGAGGCCACCGGTGGTGCGCTCGCGGCCCAGATGGTCGGTCAGGCGGGCACCGCGGCACAGGCCGCGCTGCTGCGCTTCCACGAGGCCGCCGCGCGACAGGTTCAGGAGCTGAACGACATCTCCCAGAACATCCAGACTTCGGGCATGCAGTACACCACCGCGGACGAGGATCAGGCCGGCACGCTGTCGTCGGCCATGAACCTCTGACCTCTACCAACTTCCAAAGGAGATAACACATGTCGCAACAGGTTTGGCAGTTCGGCGGTATCGAAGGTTCCGCCGGTGAGATCAACGGCGCCGTCGGCGTCACCCAGGGTCTGCTCGACGAGGGCAAGGCCTCGCTCGCTTCGCTCGCCTCGGTGTGGGGTGGCTCGGGTTCGGAGGCCTACCAGGCCGTGCAGATGCGGTGGGACAGCACCTCCGCGGAACTGAACGCCGCGCTGCAGAATCTCGCGCAGACGATCAGCGAGTCCGGACAGCACATGCAGCAGATCGAGCATGGCGTCACCGGGATGTTCGCCTAGTCCAAGCGCACCAAGGGGTGGGCGGATTAGCCTTTGGGCATCCGCCCACTCCGTGTGTTTTTACAACGTGTTTTCAACGGCACGACTTTGAGAGGTGCTTATGTCGGCAGACTATGACCGGCTGTTCCATTCTTCCGGCGCGTCCGACGCTGCCGACGAGGATGCCGCGGCACGCCGTGAGGGTGCGTCCCCGATGCCGGTGAACGCCTCAGGGGCGGGCAGCGCGGGTTACGCCGGCGAGCACACTCCACCACCGATGCCGATTGCGCCCACCCAGGCCGCCGCGGCGCCGCCGGCCTCGGTCGCCCCGCCGCCCAGTGCATCCGAGGTGACCAGTCAGATTCCTGTCACCGGGCCGCAGCACGTCCAGAACGGCATGATGCGGACCCCGCAGACCGCCCAGCCCGCCGGAGCCCGATTCGAACAGCAGACCTTTGCGCCGCCTCCGCCGCGCTCCGCGCCTGCGCCGGCGCCCGCGCCGAGCGCGCACTACAGCGACACGATGGAGACGGGGTGGAATCCGTCCAGCGCACCGGCGCCCACCGGGCAGCCCGCCCCGACATCGGCGGCCAGCATGGGCAATCATCGGGCCATCGACGCGCTGTCACACGTCGGGGTTCGCACGGCGGTCAAGATGCCGTCGCAGCGCGGCTGGCGACACTGGCTCTACCTGCTGACGCGGATCAATATGGGCCCGTCTCCTGACGAGCTCTACGAGATGGACCTGCAGGCACGGGTGCGTCGAAATGCCAGGGACTCCTATCAGATCGGGGTGTTCGGGCTCAAGGGCGGCGTCGGCAAGACGGCCGTCACCGTGGCACTCGGTTCGGCGCTGAGCCGAGTTCGCGGAGACCGGATCCTGGCCATCGACGCGGACCCGGATTGCGGCAACCTCGCCGACCGCGCCGGTCGACAGTCCGCGGCAACCATCGCAGACCTGTTGTCGGACAAGGAATTGTCCCGCTACAACGACATCCGTGCATACACCAGCATGAACAGCGCCAATCTGGAGGTGCTGTCCTCCGAGGAGTACAGCGCGGCCCGGCGCGAGTTCAACGAAGACGACTGGAAGGGCGCCGTCAGCGTCGTATCCCGCTACTACAACCTGGTGTTGGCCGACTGCGGCGCGGGGTTGTTCCAACCGGCCTCGCGTGGCGTGTTGGCCACCGTCTCGGGCATGGTCATCGTGGCCAGTGCCTCGATCGACGGTGCACGGCAGGCCGCTGTGACCATGGACTGGTTGCGCCAGAACGGGTACCAGGATCTCCTCGGTCGGTCCTGCGTGGTGATCAACCATGTGACACCGGGCAAGACGAATATCGACGTCGAGGATCTGGTGCAGCAGTTCGAGCGGCACGTTGCGCCGGGCCGGGTGGTCGTGTTGCCGTGGGACAAGCACATCGCCGCGGGCACGGAGATCCAGCTGGACCTGCTCGGTAAGACGTTCCAGCGCCGAATCCTGGAGTTGGCCGCGGGGCTGTCCGACGACTTCGACCGGCTCGAACGGCGTTGACCGCGACAGCGGCGCCGTCGGGGGCGACAGGGACGGCATCGGTCACGCCGGGCAGGCCCGCCACCACCCGGGTCACCATTCTCACCGGTCGGCGGATGACCGACCTGGTCCTGCCCGCCTCGGCGCCCATCGAGACCTACATCGACGAGACGGTGTCGGTGCTCGCCGACCTGCTCGACGATTCGCCGCCGGATGTGCTGGCGGGCTTCGATTTCAAGGCCCAGGGCGTCTGGGCGTTCGCCCGTCCCGGTGCGCCGCCGATCAAGGCCTCGGAATCCCTCGACGAGGCCGGTGTCGTCGACGGCGCACTGCTGACGCTGGTGTCGGTGAGCCGGACCGAACGGTACCGCCCGCTGGTCGAGGACGTGATCGACGCCATCGCGGTGCTCGACGAGTCCCCTGAGTTCGACCGCACCGCACTCAACCGGTTCGTCGGACTGGCCATTCCGGTGGTGTCCACGATCGCGACAGTGGTCGCACTGGTGGCGTGGACGCAATCGGGCAAGGACTGGTGGTGGTCCATCGCGCTGGCGCTGCTGGGCCTCGCGCTGGTTGGCGGCGCCATGGTCGCCCGCTCCCGATACGAGAACGTGAACCTGTCCGAAAGCCTGGTGGTGGCCGCGCTTCCGGTGCTCGCCGGTGCGGCAGCGCTGGCGGTGCCGCTGCCTCGGGAGGCAGACGGGCTGGGCGCCCCCCAGGTCGCTGGCGCCGCGGCGGTGGCCCTGCTCTACACCCTGGCCACCCGTGGTGGTCCACGCAGACGCGCCAGCGTCGCCGCCTTCGTGGCGGTGCTGTCGGTGGCGATCACCGCCGGCGCGATCGCATTCGGATATGGCGGGCAGGAATGGGTTCCCGCCGGCGCCATCGCATTCGGACTGATCGTGGTCACCAATGCCGCCAAACTGACGGTGGCCGTTGCCCGGATCGCACTGCCGCCCATTCCCGCTCCTGGGGAGGCGGTGGCCAACGACGAACTGCTCGACCCGGTGATGCGACCCGATGGGGCGGACGAGGAGACGCCGACCTGGCAGGCGATCATCGCCTCGGTGCCCGACTCGGCTGCACGCCTGACCGAGCGCAGCGAGCTGTCCAAGCAGTTGCTCATCGGGTTCCTGACCGCCGGCGCGACGGTGCTGGCCGCCGGCGCCATCGCCGTTGTCGTGCAGGGACATTTCTTCCTGCACAGTCTGATCGTCGCCGCCTTGGTGACGGTCATCTGCGGCTTCCGATCACGGCTCTATGCCGAGCGGTGGTGCGCGTGGGCGCTGATGGCCGTCACCGTGGCCGTGCCCACCGGCGTCACGGTCCGGCTCTGCCTGTGGTTCCCCGACCAGTCCTGGCTGGTGCTGGGAATCTATCTGCTGCTGGCCATGGTTGCGCTGATCATGGTGGGCGCCACCGACAACGTCAACCGGCTCTCACCGGTCACCAAGCGGATCCTGGAACTGCTCGACGGTGCCTCGATCGCGGCGGTGATCCCGCTGCTGCTGTGGATCGCCGGGGTGTACGACCTGCTGCGGAACCTGCGCTTCTAGGACCCGGTGATCTCCGCGACGGCGTCGTTGAGCCGGTCGCGATCGGCGGCGACCGACTCGGAGGCCACCTCGGTCGCGTTGCGTAGAGCCTCGTTGAGGCGTTCCTCGATCGTGTGTGAACCCAGCCGCAGCAATCCATCGGCCAGATAGACGTCGACCAGTCGGTGGTGGCCGTTCAGCGTGACCTCCACGGTCTCGGATTCGTCCGTGGCGGTGAAGGATTCGCTGTCCATCTTGTGTAGCTGAGCGTCCATCAGCTCCTGCAACCGGCCGGCCTGTCGCAGTACGGCCGCCACCTCCGGATGCATCTGCTCGCTCACTTGGACTCCTTGTCCTGCACATCTTTACGCCGCCGTTGACCGATCACCGGTTCGGTGTAGGGACGGTCCTCGGTGTAGAGCTCCTCATCGGGTGCGAAGCGCGAGTCGCGACGCTTCTGCTGACCCTGCTGACCACCGCCGCCGTGGCCCATACCGCCCATACCGCCGCCCATACCCATGCCGCCGCCCATGGCCGACGCCGGTATCGCACCGCCGCTGCCGCCTGCTCGGGCGCCGCCGGCGGCGGGCCCGGGGGCCACCGTCTCGGCGCCGACGCTGGGCTGCAACGGCATCGACGGGACACCGCCGCCACCGCCGCCGGATCCCCCTCCGGAACCGCCGCCGCCGACGCCGGCCGGGGATACGCCGGGCTCGTCGAGATCGGGCAAGCCCGTATCGGGCAGGCCGCCACCGGGTAGACCTCCACCGGGAAGACCGCCGGACGGTGCACCGCCACCGCCGGGCTTCCCACCGCCGGACGGGGCGCCGCCACCGGACGGTGCGCCACCGCCCGAACCCTGGCCCGAGGACGGTGATCCCGCCTGCGGCGAGCCGGAGGGCTGACCGTTCTGCGGCGACATCGAGGCCGGCGATACCGCCGGCTGGCCGCCTCCGGGCGCTCCGCCACCGCCACCGGCACCGGCGCCGCCCGTTTCGTTGCTTGACGCACTGCCCCCGGTCCTGCTGCTACCGACAGGGATGTTCGGTGGCGGCGTCGGTTGAGCAGGCGGTAGATCTGTTGCGCCCGCGTAATCCTCTCGCATGTCGTCGGAGTTCTCTTGGAGGGTTTGCATATCTCGTTGAATCTCGGCCATCGCGAAGCCCTGCCCGCTCGGGTGTTTGGCCAGCGCTGCCAACTGAGCCTTGAGGGCCATGTAGCGGGTGTAGATCATTGTGTGGTTCGCCCGGGTCACGGAGTGCGTCGCATGCAGCACGTCAGCGTTGTCGGCCAACTTGTCCCATGCGTCGGCCAGACTTCCGAGCCAGTTTGAATACTCTCGCATCTTGGCCATGGCAGCGTCGGCCGCATCGCCCTCCCACCCCATCTTGAAATCACCGGCAGCGTTGGCGCGGTCTGCTGCGGCCGCGGCCCGGTACTCAGCGGCAACCACCGCCAGAGATGCGCCGTGATCACCCGCCTGCAGTAGTTGCTCGGTTTGCTCGACATCGCTGTATCCACCGGAGGTCATCGCGATTCTGGGTAGGTCTGGGATCTCGGGTAGTGGACCGCCTGGCTCTTCGACGACGATCGCGTCGATGGCGGCCGCCCGGCCGTCCTTGTCCATGACGCCGGCGTACTCCTTGTCGACCTTGCGGTACGCCGATGCCGTGCTGTGCAGCATATGTGTCAGCGTCATGTTCTGCTGATCGGCGATGGTCTGGTATTTCGCGAGTGCAGCGGCGTTGGCGTTGAGCTTCTCGACCGCGGCAGCGGAGCTCTGGAGGCCGTCGGGTGCTTGTGCTTTCGTTTCGACCGGCGGCCACTGGGCGCCGCTGCGCGCGTTGGCTGTTGCGTCCAGCTCGTCCGGATTGACCTGCAAACCACCCATGACTATCGCCCCCCGATCATCACACGGTCTCCAAAGCCATCTGGTAGCGACTCTCCTCGCGCGGGTTGATCAGCCGGATCGGCAGCTGACTGTGGCGCGGAGTGTCGATGTAGTTGCTGCGCAGCACAACCCGGCCAACCCCTGGATGTGTGCCCAGATAGGTCGTCGCGTTCGGCCAGGCCACCTTGGCCACCTGCCCGACCCGGCCATTGACGAAGCCGGCGAACTCGCCGAACTGTGGGCCGAGAGTCACCACGCCGCCGGCCGCCGCGGAGCGGATGACGAATTGGGTGAACAACCGGGCATCGCCGAGGTTGATGCTGGAGTCGACGTCGTCGAACGGCATGTACACCGGATAGCGGTCCGCGGTCTCGCCGATGAGCACCCCGGCCGAGCCGATGGGCAGTTCGTAATGCCGGTCGGTCACCGGGCTCTCACCGAGCAGCGCGGCGCGCTGACCGCCGAACAGACAGGAAAAGCCGCGGGGCGTCGTGGGATTGGCGAGCGTCGTCAGCAGCACCGTCGTGGTCGGGGCCTGGCCCGGTCGCAAGCGGACGCGGGTGATGGTGTGGTCGGCGCGAGCAGACCACCAGACATCGGGCCCGCCGGGAGCCATGTAGGCGACCGTGAAACTGCTGCGGCCCTTGATCGACGACCACGATTCACGCTCGAAGCTGATCTCGGTGGCGCGGTCGAAATCGTCGAAGCTGCGGCCACACCGGGCATCGATCCCGTTGCCTGCCAGTTGATCTGCGATGCGCGTCGCGGAGGAGACAAGGTACCGGGCCAGCCCGGAGACACCGGTGTCCCGGCGCAGTGCGGGGCGCCGGGTCGTCTCCGGATCTGCGCGCAGCACGATCCAGGTGCGCCGGTTGGCCGGCGCCGGGTAAGGACCCACCACCTGGTCGTAGAGTGCCACCAGATTGGCCGGCGCGGTCTTGCCGACCCGGTAGCCGGCCGCCACCACGTCGGCCTCCAGTTCGGGGCAGTGCGCGGCGAGCAGGTCCTGCACCAGGCGGGTGTCGACCACATCGTCGGTGAAGGCCTCACCGTCGACGAGCACGGTCGGTGTGAACGGGCGGGGCACCAGCTCGATGAGGGCTACCAGATAGCCGTCCTGCCAACGCACGGCGACGTGGTCACCGGGCATCACGGTGGCCCCGACGGCGGGTGCCGACGGCGGCGGGGGCGGGACGGAAAGCCTGCGCCGCCAGGCGAACAGCGCGGCGATCCAGCCGGTGAATCGCCGACCTCGCACGGTCAGGGTGGTCGCGATGGCGAGCAGGACGCTCAGCGTGATCCCCAGCCACAACAGGTCCAGCGTCGTGAACACCGCGATCAGAGCGGGGATCAGGGTGGCAGCCCACAGCAGATGCCCGGTCGTGAACCGAAAACCGAACTGGCCGAGGAACTCCTTCATCGTCGCCTCATCGCCCGCCGGGCCAGGGCGCCGATTCCCAGCACCAGCGCAAGCCCGACCCCGGTCAGCACCACCATCGTGATGGGGCCGCGGTCCGGCGGCTCGACGACCACCGGCGGCGGCAACTGCTTGACGCGGTACGGGGCGACCTTCGGTCCCTCCGGCACGTCCCAGGTCAGCGCGGCGACCGGGTCGATGACCCCGGCGCCGACGTAGTTGTCCACACCACCGCCGGGGTGGCGCGCGGTCGCGGTGATCCGGTGCATGATCTGCGCTGCGGTGAGTTCGGGGAAGCGCTGCTTGAGCAGCGCGGCCAAGCCCGACACGTAGGCCGCGGCGAACGATGTGCCGGCGATCGGGATGGGGCCGTCGGCACCGGCGAGGGCGTTGACGGGATTGCCGTCGTAGCCCAGGGCGGTGATGTTCTCGGCGGGCGCGGCGGCATCAACCCATGGTCCCGACATCGAGAAGGTGCTCGGCTGGCCGGTCTGCCCGATCCCACCCACGGTCAGGACAAGCGGCGAGTACCAGGCCGGCGAGACGATGGTCTGAATCTGGCGCCACCCGCGCGGGTCGTCGGGTTCGTCGGCTTCCGGCGGCGGATTCTGGGTGCAGTCCTGCCCGGTGTTTCCGGCGGCGACGACCACGACGGCACCCTTGATGTTCACCGCGAAGTTGATCGCCGCCCCGACGGTGGCCTCGTCGATCGGTCGGGTCGCCTTGTAACAGGCGGCCTCACTGATGTTGATGACCTGTGCGCCCAGGTTGGCGGCATGCACGATCGAGCGGGCAAGGCTGCGCAGCGAACCGGCGGTCTGAGTGGTGTTGGGGTTGTTCGGATCCTGGCGCGCGCCCACCGGCTGGAAGTTGTCCGAGGTCTGGCGCAGCGACAGGATGCGGGCATCGGGTGCCACGCCGATGAATGCGTCCGTCGGGGCACCGCGGCCGGCGATGATGGCCGCGGTCAGGGTGCCGTGGGAATCGCAGTCCGACATGCCGTTGCCGGCCTTGTCGACGAAATCGCCGCCGGGTTCGGCGGGTACCCGCGGTGACCCGTTGACGCCGGTGTCGATCACCGCGACGGTCACCCCGGCCCCGGTGGCGAACTTCTGGGCGTCGGCGAGCCGCAGGTAATCGCTGGCCCACGGCTTGTCGGTGAAGTTCGAGTTCGGGAAGACGATCGGCGCCGAGCATTGCCGCCGTTGTTCGGTCGGCTGGTCCGGCCCGGTCTCGTCAGGCGGCACGGCCCCGGCGTCGATCACCGGCGGCTCGACGGCGCCGGCGGGCGGTGCCGTCACGATGAGCAGAGCCGGCGGCGCTGTCAGCAACACCAGTGCCAGGGTGGCCAGCAGCACACCGATGCGTCGCACGGTCTGTTCACTCCCCTTTGCAGTCCCCGGGTGCCGGATGTGCTGGCACATCCCGCAGCAAAGCGAAGGCCGCCGTTCGGCGACGCATCGTGTCACGTCAGCCTAGGTCGGCCTTCGCCAGAGCAAGTTTACGGGGGTGTAGACGGGGTACGTTCCGCTTTCTTGCGTGCTGCTCAGGCGTCCAGATCTTTGGCCACCAGCTCGGCGATCGCGGCCAGGGCGGCCGGATCCTCGGAGCTGACGGTCACCTGGGCTCCGTTACCTGCGCCAAGGGTCATGATCATCAGCGCCGAACCCGCGTCGACCGGCTCCCCGCCGTCCAGCGACAGGGTGACCTCGGCACCGGAGTTGGTGACGGCCTCGGCGATGATGGCGGCCGGCCGGGCGTGCAGACCGATGGCGGATCCGACGGTGACGGTCTTCTCGGGCATGTGTTTCTCTCCTTGTATTCCGGTGTTGGGTGATGCGGTCTCAGGCGGCGACGGCTTGCCGCGGCTTGACGAACTGTTTGGCGGCGACGACCGCGGCGGCGGCCGCGATGGTTCCCACGGCCAGCGACACGAGGAACCAGATCAGGTTGCCGATCGCGAAGAACACGAAGATGCCGCCGTGCGGTGCACGCAGAGTGACGTCGAAGGCCATGCACAGCGCCCCGGTGATGGCACCGCCGAACATCATCGAGGGGATGACGCGCAGCGGGTCGGCCGCGGCGAACGGGATGGCACCCTCGGAGATGAAGGCGGCGCCCAGCAGCCAGGCGGCCCGGCCGTTCTCCTTCTCCGGCTCGCTGAACAGGCTCGGGCGGACCGTGGTGGCGAGCGCCATGGCCAGCGGGGGCACCATGCCTGCGGCCATCACGGTCGCCATCACCTCGAAGGAGGCGGTGGTGGCGGCGGCCAGACCGGCGGTGGCGAACGCGTAGGCGGCCTTGTTGACCGGCCCACCCAGGTCGAAGCACATCATCAGGCCGAGGATCACGCCCAGCAGGATGGCCGAGGTACCGGTCAGTCCGTTGAGCCAGTCGGTCAGCCCGGTGTTGATCAACGCCAGCGGTCGGCCGATGAGCAGGAACATGATCAGACCGACGACCAGTGAGGCGACGAGCGGGATGATGACGACCGGCATCAGGCCGCGCAGCCAGCGCGGAACGTCGATGCGGCTGATCCACAGGGCGGTGAAGCCGGCGATCACGCCGCCGACGATGCCGCCGATGAATCCGCCGCCGACGAACACGGCGAGCGCACCCGCGGTGAAGCCGGGTGCGATACCCGGCCGGTCGGCGATGGCGAACGATATGTAGCCGGCCAGGGCGGGCACCAGGAAGCCGAATGCCAGACCGCCGAGACTGAACAGGATGGCCCCGAAGTACTGCGCCAGTCCGCCGTCGGGGAGGTTGGTCAAGGAGTTGTTCAGGGCGATGTCGTTCGCGACATCGGCGATCTCGTAACCACCGAAAAGGAATCCCAGCGCGATCAGCAGACCGCCGGCAGCCACGAACGGGATCATGTAGCTGACGCCGGTGAGCAGGATCTGTCGGGTCCGGGTGCCCCAGCCGACATTCGACGAGCCCTCGGTGGCCTCCTCGGCCGGACTGCTGCCCTCCACTCGGGCGGCCTTCGGATTACCGGCTGCGGCAACTGCTTCGGAGATCATGGCGTCGGGTTCGTTGATGGCGCGTTTGACGCCGGAGGCGACGACGGGCTTGCCGGCGAACCGGCCGCGGTCCTTCACGCCGACATCGGTGGCGAAGATGACCGCATCGGCCGCGGCGATCGTCGCCGCGGGCAGTGGCGTGCTCCCCGACGAGCCCTGGGTCTCCACGACCAGGTCCACATCGGCACGTTCAGCGGCCAGTTTGAGCGCGTCGGCGGCCATGTACGTGTGCGCGATCCCGGTGGGACACGCGGTGATCGCGACGATGCTCTTCTTCCCGGCCGGAGCCGCGGGTGGTGCGGGGGCGGCCGCCGGCGCGGCTGCGGCCGGCGCTGGGTTCACCACGCCGTCGACCAGTGAGACGAGCTCACCGGCGGTGGAGGCGGCGCGCAGTTGTTCGACGAAGTCCTTGCGCACGAGTGCTCGGGCGAGGCTGGAAAGCAGCTTGAGGTGATCGGAGCCGCCGGATTCCGGTGCGGCGATGAGGAATACCAGGTCGGCGGGACCGTCCGGAGCGCCGAAGTCCACGGCGGGTGACAGTCTGGCGAAACCGATGGTGGGGGTGTCGACATGCGGGGACCGGCAGTGTGGGATGGCGATGCCGCCGGGCAGGCCGGTGGCCGACTGGGCCTCGCGGGCCAGCGCCGCCGCGATCAGGCCGTCGGTGTCGGACGTGCGGCCGGCACCGGCGAGCAGGCCGGCGAGTCGGCCGATGACGGCCTCCTTGTCGGTCCCGGCGTCGGTGTCGAGCAGCACCAGGTCGGTCGTGATGACCGGAGCGGAAGTGGACATGACCAAACTTTCTGTGGGAGTCAGGATTCGGTGTGTGCGGGGGAGATGGCCCGCACGGGGACGGCATCGAGGTGGAGCTGGTCGGGCGAGGGCAGGGCGGAACCGGGCAGCGCGGCCGCGGCACTCCCGTAGGCGACCGCCATCCGCAGCCGCTCGGCCGGGTCGGCACCGGCCTGTTCGGCGCGCACATAACCGGCCAGTGACGAATCCCCGGCCCCGACGGTGCTGCGCGGGGTGATCGGCGGTGAGCCGGCCAGCCAGCTGCCCGACGGATCCACCAGTACCGCACCGGCGGCACCGAGGGTGACCAGCACGCTGCGGGCGCCACGGTCGACCAATTGCCGGGCCGCAGCGATCACCGGACCCGGATCGCCCTGGGCCGCAGCATCTTCGAGCTCCTGGCCGGAGGTTCCGGTCAGCCCGGCCAGCTCATCGGCGTTGGGTTTGATCAGGTCGGGCGCGGCGACTCCGAATGCATCGGCAAGTGCGGTGAGCGGGGCGTCGGAGGTGTCGACGGCCACCCGGCAGTCCGATCCGGCGAGTTCGGCGACCACGTCGGCGTACCAGCTCGTGGGCACACCCGGCGGCAGCGAACCCGAGAGCACCACCCAGCTGGCGGTGCGGGCGGCGTCGATGACCGTCCGGGTGAGCGCCTCGAGCGCCGCGGAATCCAACGCCGCACCGGGCGCATTGAGTTTGGTTGTGGTGCCGTCATTCTCGGTGACGGCGATGTTCGTGCGTACCGGCGCGGGGACGGCCACGGCCTGGAACGGGACGGCCGCGGCACGCAGCGCGGTCAGGATCGGATCGTCTGCCGCGGCAGGCAACACGGCCACCGCGTCCAGGCCGGCGAGGCCGAGCGCGCGGGCGACGTTGACACCCTTGCCGCCGGGCTCGTCGGTGACCGAGCTGATGCGGTGTACCGCGCCGCGGGTGAGGGTGCCCGGCAGCGTGACCGTGCGGTCGATACTGGGGTTCGGTGTGACGGTGACGATCATGCGGTGGCTCCTGCGCAGATGATGTCGATACCGCAGCCGCTGAGTTCGGCGTGGGTGTCGGGGCTGATCTCGGTATCGGTGATGATGACGTCGACGCTGGACAATTCTGCGAAGCTGTGCAGTGCCTCGCGGCCCATCTTCGACGAATCAGAGGCCACCACAACATAATTGGCGCAGTTGACCATGGCCCGCTTGATGGCGGCCTCCTCGGCGTCGGGGGTGGACAGACCGTGCCGCGCGGTGATGCCGTTGGTGCCGATGAACGCGATGTCGACCCGCATTTGTTCGAGCGTCTGCAGGGCCTGTTCGCCGACGCAGGCCTGGGTGAGGCCGCGGACCCGACCGCCGAGCACCTGCAGGGACACCGATGGCACGGTGGACAGTCGGTCGGCGACCGGAATCGAGTTGGTCACCACCACCAGTTCACGATCGGTCGGGATGGCCGCGGCGATGCGGCTGGTCGTCGTGCCGGCATCCAGCAGCACGCTGCCGCCACCGACGGGGAAGAACTCGGTGGCCGCCGCGGCGATGGCGTCCTTGTACGGCGCTCGGGTGGTCTCGCGTTCGTCGACGTCCTGCTCGACGAGGTGCAGTGCCCGGGCCGGGACGGCGCCGCCGTGCACGCGTCGCAACAGGCCCGCCTTGTGCAGGACGGCGAGGTCGCGACGCACGGTTTCGGTGGTGACGTCGTAGGTGGTGGCGAGCTCGGTGACCGAGGCGCGGCCGCGCTGGAGGACCAGGGCGGCGATGGCCTGCTGGCGTTCCTCGGCGTACATCGGGCTCCGTCCACGGGTTGCTCGATCTGTTGAAATGTTGATATGTGTGGTTTTACGCTTGCTTCTGTTGACTTGTCAATGCTTTCTTGTAATCTGAATCACATGAGTTCCCCTACAGTGACCGACCCGAAGGTCCTTCACGGTGTCCCGGTGGTTGCGGGTGTCGCCTACGCGCCGGTGATCCGTCCCGGTGCCCGGCCGCAGGTCACCGAACAGTCGGCGGCCGAGCTGGCCGAGGCGGACCGGCCCGCGGAGGTCGGCCGGCTCAAGGAGGCCGCCGCGACGGTCGCCACCAGACTGCGCGATCGTGCCGGACATGCCACCGGTGTGGCATCGGAAGTGCTGGCGACCACCGCCGCGCTGGCTCAGGACCGCGCCTGGCTCGGCGATGCCGAGAAGCGGATCAACGCGGGCAATCCGGCACCGCAGGCCGTCGGCGCGGCCATCGCCAAGATCGCCGACGCGCTGTCCAAGGCCGGCGATCTGATGGCCGAACGCGTCACCGACCTGCGCGATATCCGGGACCGGGTGCTGGCCCAGCTCGCCGGTCTTCCCGAACCCGGCGTCCCGATCCCGGACAACCCGTCGGTGCTCTGCGCCGAGGATCTCGCACCCGCCGACACCGCCGGGCTGGATCCGCGGCTGGTCGTGGCGTTGGTGACCACCCTCGGCGGGCCGACCAGCCACACCGCGATCATCGCTCGCCAGTTGGGGATTCCCTGCGTGGTCGCCGTCGACGGACTCGACGAGGTGCCGGTCGGTGTACCGGTGATGGTCGACGGCGCCCTCGGCACCGTGACCGTGGCGCCGGACGCCGCCGAGGCCGAGCGGGCGGTCGAGACCTCCCGGGTCGAGGCGGATCGGGTAGCCCAGTGGAAGGGCCCCGGCGCGACGTCCGACGGGCATTCCGTCGCGGTACTGGCCAATGTGCAGGACGGTGCCGCGGCGCAGGCCGCGCGCCAGACGCCGGCCGAGGGTGTCGGGCTGTTCCGCACCGAATTGTGCTTTCTGAACCGCGATACCGAGCCTTCGGTGGACGAGCAGGCCAGGATCTACGGCGAGGTGCTGAGCGCGTTCGAGGGTCGCAAGGTCGTGATCCGCACTCTTGACGCCGGTTCGGACAAACCGCTGAAGTTTGCCGGTCATCCCGACGAAGCCAACCCGGCGCTCGGGGTGCGCGGCGTGCGGATCTCCTTCGGTAACCCGGGTTTGATGACGCGTCAGCTCGAGTCGATCGCGGCTGCGGCAGCCGCCACGGGTTCCGATCCCTGGGTGATGGCCCCGATGATCGCCACCGCCGATGAGGCGAAAACCTTTGCCGATCAAGCGCGTTCGTTCGGATTGACACCCGGTGTGATGATCGAGATCCCGGCGGCCGCATTGTTGGCCGGCCGGATCCTCGAGCACGTCGACTTCCTGTCCATCGGTACCAACGATCTGGCCCAGTACACGATGGCCGCGGACCGGATGTCGGCCGAATTGGCCACGCTGACCGACCCGTGGCAGCCGGGGGTGCTCGCGCTGGTGGACATGACGGCCAGGGCCGGTGCGGCGGCGGGTAAGCCGGTCGGCGTGTGCGGGGAGGCGGCGGCCGACCCGATGCTGGCCTGTGTCTTGGTGGGCATGGGCATCACGTCGTTGTCGGCGGCGGCGACCGCGGTCCCGGGCGTCGGTGCCGCGCTGTCCGGGGTCACCTTGGAGCAGTGCCGGGCCGCTGCCGAAGCGGTCCTATCCACGGCGAGTGCGGCCGATGCGCGCGCGGCGGCATTCGAGGTCCTCGGCTGAGACGCAACTCGCCGCGAGCGTGCACGGTGTGCACGGCTCGCGGCGAGCCGGTGAAAAGTACTGCTAGAACCAGGCTTTTCGGCCACCGACCGGGCGTCCGACAGCGCCGAGGATCCACAGCACGACACCGACGACCACGAGGATCGCTCCGATCGTGTACAGGATCGACAGACTGGTGAAATAGCCGATGATCAGCAAGATGACGCCGAGGATGATCATGATGATTCCCATCCGTAGAAGTGTTGTCGGACCGGTGAATTGCCCCATCCGTAAAAACTCAAACCATGATCGTTCTTGAGCGCGCCGATGGGAATGAATCGGACCGCGGTCCGGTTATCTGATACATGCCTGCCATCACCGTCGATACCCTGACTCTGCCCCGAATCGCGGGGCCCGCCCCCGCCGAGACCGACCGGCCGGTCCGGTCGCTGACCGCCGGCCCGCGCGGCTTCGAGGGCGAAGGCTTTCCCGTGGTGCGTGCGTTCGCCGGCGTCAGCGCCGCCGATCTGGATCCCTTCGTGCATATGGACCAGATGGGCGAGGTCGAGTACCAACCCGGGGAACCCCGGGGTACCGACTGGCATCCCCACCGCGGATTCGAGACGGTCACCTACATGCTCGACGGCCGTTTCGCTCACCAGGATTCCCACGGCGGAGGCGGTCTCATCACCGATGGCGCCACCCAGTGGATGACGGCGGGCTCGGGGATTCTGCACATCGAGACACCGCCTGCCGAGCTGGTCGAAAGTGGTGGGCTGTTCCATGGTGTGCAGCTGTGGGTGAACCTGCCGCGCATGGACAAGTTCGCCGCCCCGCGCTATCAGTCGATCGAGGGTGCCACGGTCGGGTTGCTGTCCTCCGAGGACGGCGGCGCACTGGTCCGGGTGATCGCCGGTGAGATCGACGGACACCAGGGGCCGGGCAGCACCCACACGCCGATCACCCTGACGCACAGCACCATCCAGGCCGGCGCGCGCCTGAGCCTGCCCTGGAACCGTGACTACAACGCACTGGTCTACATCCTGTCCGGGCGCGGCACCGTCGGTCCCGTCGGTCACCCCATCCAGCAGGGACAGCTCGCCGTCCTCGGTCCCGGTGACCGCGTCGTCATCACCGCGGACGAAGGGCAGGACGCCCATCGCCCGGCGCTGGAGGCACTGGTGCTCGGCGGGCGACCGATCCGTGAACCGGTGGTCCAGTACGGACCGTTCGTGATGAACACCCGCGCCGAGGTCCTGCAGGCGCTCGACGATTTCAACGCGGGTCGGTTCGGCTCCCTGCCGCCCGATGCGCTGATGCCACACCGGGTCGGCTGAGTGTTTGCTGTGTGTCGACGGCCGCGTCATCGCGCAACGAACGCCGCATGGCGGGGCCTGCGGGCTGTGGCAGAATTTGACTGTGCCGCATACAGCCAGCAGGGGTCCGGGTCGTCCGCCGGCGGCAAAAGCCGCCGAGACCCGCGAGCGAATCCTGCAGGCCGCGCGCGAAGTCTTCAGCGAACTCGGTTACGACGCAGCGACATTCCAGGCGATCGCGGTCCGGTCTGATCTGACGCGGCCCGCCATCAATCACTACTTCCCGAGCAAGCGTGCGCTCTACCGCGAGGTGGTCGAGCACACCAACGCCGTCGTGGTGCAGACCGGAATCGAACGGGCCCGTTCGGAGACCACGCTGCTGGGCCGATTGTCGAAGTTCTTCGCGATCGCGGTGCAGGCCGACAGCAAGGACCGCTCGGCTGCGGCGTTCCTGGTGACCTCGGTGCTGGAGGCGCAGCGGCACCCGGAACTCAGCCAGGACGACCACGACCCGTTGGCCAGCTCGCGGGAATTCGTGAAGTGGGCGGTCGGCGCGGCGGTCGACAACGGTGAGCTAACCGCCGATGTCGATATCGACACGGTCGTCGAGATGCTCGTCGCGGTGATGTGGGGCATGGGTTTCTACTCCGGATATGTCGGTACCCATGACCGATCCGAGGCGGTGATCGCCCAGTTGGAACTGCTGCTGGCAAACAAGTTGTTCCGTCCGGTCGGGTAACTGGGTTCGCCCGCAACACATCGTCGAATAGGCAACCTAACCTTCGCCTAGCATGGGGTGATGAGTTCACTGCGCTCCCATGACGACACCTGGGATATCGACACCAGCGTCGGCACCACGGCCGTCATGGTGGCGGCTGCCCGGGCCGCCGAGACGGCGGCGGCCGACCCGCTGATTTCCGACCCGTACGCGCGCATCCTCGTCGACGGTGCCGGCGGCGGACCGTGGAGCATGATGCTCGACGAGGATTTCGCCGCCCGCGCCGAGGAGATCGATCCCGAGGCGGCGGTCCTCTTCGCGCATATGGGCAACTACCAGGCCGTGCGCACCCGGTTCTTCGATGATTATTTCGCCGAGGCCGGTCTGCGGCAGGTGGTCATCCTGGCCTCGGGGCTCGACTCTCGCGCGTTCCGGCTCTCCTGGCCCGCGGGCACCACGGTCTTCGAGATCGACCAGCCCAAGGTTCTCGAGTACAAGCGACAGGTGCTCGCCGAGCATGGTGTCCAGCCGACGGCGACCCGCGTCGAGGTCGCGATAGATCTGCGCCAGGACTGGCCGGCCGCACTGCGTTCCGCCGGTTTCGATGACACCGTGCCGACGGCGTGGCTGGCCGAGGGGCTGCTGATGTATCTGCCCGGTGACGCGCAGGACCGGCTCTTCGAGCAGATCACCGCGCTCAGCGCGCCCGGCAGCAGGATCGCCGCCGAGACGGCGCCGATGCAGGCCGAGGAACGTCGGGCCCAGATGAAGGAACGATTCGACCGCATCAAGGAGAAGTTCGGACTCTCCGACAGCATCGACGTGGGCGAGCTGATGTACAACGACCCCGACCGGGCGGATCTGGCGCCGTGGCTGGCCGGACACGGCTGGGACAGCGCCGCGGTGAAGTCCGCCGACGAGATGCGCAGGCTGAATCGGTGGGCACTTCCGGAGGGCCCCGACATTCCCGAAGACGACGCGTTTTCGCAGTTCGTCACCGCGACGAGGCGCTGACGCGGATCGGTATGGGTCCGAATCGACCCTTACGGAGGGCCCAACCAACTGGTTAGGATCGAGTTTCCCGGTCAGGAAGGACGGTCCCATGACCACCCATGCCGATGCGCCCACGACAGGCCTCGCCACCGACATCCCGGCGGTCGTCGCCCGAATGCGCGCCACCTATGCCACCGGCCGCACCCGCGACCTGGAGTGGCGGCGCACGCAGCTGCGCGCGCTGGAGCGCCTGGTCGTCGACAACGAGGAGGCCATCGCCGCGGCGCTGAAGACAGACCTCGGTCGGCAGCCCTTCGAGGCATGGTTGGCCGATGTCGCCAGCACCGCCGCCGAGGCCGCCGATGCGGCCAAGAACGTCGGGAAGTGGGCCAAGCGCCGCTACCGATTGCTGGAGCTGTCCCAGCTGCCGGGTATGGGATGGGTCGAGTACGAGCCCTACGGCGTGGTGCTGGTCATCGGCGCGTGGAACTTCCCGTTCGCACTCACCCTGGGCCCGGCCGTCGGCGCGCTGGCCGCCGGTAACACCGTCGTGCTCAAGCCCTCGGAGTTGGCCCCGGCGTCCTCAACGTTGATGGCCGAGCTGGTGCCGCGCTACCTCGATCCGGATGCGGTGGCTGTCATCGAGGGTGACGGCATGGTCAGTCAGGAACTGATCGACCAGGGTTTTGACAAGATCTGCTTCACCGGCGGTACCGAGATCGGACGCAAGGTCTACCAGGCTGCCGCGGCCCATCTGACCCCGGTGACCCTCGAACTCGGCGGTAAGAGCCCGGTCATCGTCGCCGCCGACGCCGATATCGACGTCGCGGCCCAGCGCATCGCGTGGACCAAGCTGATCAACTCCGGCCAGATCTGCATCGCCCCGGACTACGTGCTCGCCGATGCCTCCATCCGCGACGAACTGGTCACCAAGATCAAGGCCGCGGTGCAGACCTTCGAAGCGCAGGCCTCCGGTGGGAAGCGCATCGTCAACCGCCGGCACTTCGACCGGCTGGCCGCCGCGGTGGCCGCGACCGAGGGCGAGGTCGTCATCGGCGGTGGCTCGAATCCGGACGCCCTCGAGCTCGAGGCGACCGTCGTCGTCGATCCGTCGCTGACCGAACCGCTGATGACCGACGAGATCTTCGGTCCGGTACTGCCCATCGTCACGGTCCAGAACCTCGACGAGGCAATCGAATTCGTCAATGCGCGACCGAAGCCGTTGGCCGCCTATCTGTTCACCAAGGCCAAGGCCGTCCGTGAGCGCGTGATCCGCGAGGTGTCCTCCGGTGGCATGGTGGTCAACCACCTGATCTTCCACTTCGCCACCACCAAACTGCCTTTCGGCGGTGTCGGTCCGTCCGGCACCGGCGCCTACCACGGCCGCTACGGCTTCGAGGAGTTCAGCCACCGAAAGTCCGTGCTCACCAAGCCCACTCGGCCGGATCTGGGCAAGCTCATCTACCCGCCGTACACCGACAAGGCGTGGAAGCTGGCCCGCAAGCTCTTCTGAACCGGCGACCCCGGGTCCCGATGGCCCGGTCTCGCGCCGTATACAGAGATGGATCGTCTGGACAGCTGAGCCAGTCAAGCGTGTTGAGAGAGGAATCCCATGCCCGGAGTGCAGGATCGTGTTGTCGTCGTCACCGGAGCCGGTGGTGGTCTCGGTCGTGAGTATGCCCTGACGCTGGCCCGTGAGGGTGCCAGCGTGGTGGTCAACGACCTCGGCGGATCCCGTGACGGAACCGGGGCCGGCCACAACATGGCCGACCAGGTGGTCGAGGAGATCAAGGCGGCCGGCGGCCGTGCGGTGGCCAACTACGACAGCGTCGCCGAGCCCGAGGGTGCCGAGAACATCATCAAGACCGCCATCGACGAGTTCGGCAAGGTCGACGGTGTGGTCAGCAATGCCGGCATCCTGCGTGACGGCACCTTCCACAAGATGACGTTCGAGGCCTGGGACGCCGTGCTCAAGGTGCATCTCTACGGTGGCTACAACGTGATCCGCGCCGCGTGGCCGCACTTCCGTGAGCAGAGCTTCGGCCGGGTCGTGGTGGCGACCTCGACCAGCGGCCTGTTCGGCAACTTCGGCCAGGCGAACTACGGCGCAGCCAAGCTCGGCCTGGTCGGCCTGATCAACACGCTGGCTCAGGAGGGCGCCAAGTACAACATCAAGACCAATGCCGTCGCACCGATCGCGGCAACCCGGATGACGCAGGACATCCTGCCGCCGGAGGTCTTCGAGAAGCTCACGCCCGAGTACGTCGCTCCCGTGGTGGCCTACCTGATGACCGAGGAACTGCCCGACACCGATTCGATCTTCATCGTCGGCGGCGGCAAGGTGCAGCGCACTGCACTGTTCCAGAACGAGGGCATCACCTTCGGTGAGGTTCCTTCGGTCGACGATGTGGCCGCCAAGTGGGGCGAGATCACCGATCTGTCGACAGCCCAGCAAGCCAGCTTCAAGCTCGGATGAAAGCGCTTGTAGCACAGGAGCTCACAGGGCCGGCCGGGCTGGTCTACACCGATGTCGATGATCCGGCGCCGGGCGGTGACGCGGTCATCGTCGATGTCGGCGCATCCGGGGTGTGCTTTCCGGACCTGTTGTTGACCCGCGGTGAGTACCAGCTTCGTTTGGAGGCTCCGTTCACCCCCGGCCTCGAGGTGGCAGGCACCGTGCGGTCCGCGCCGGCCGACTCCGGATTTACCGTGGGACAGCGGGTTTCGGGCTTCACCATGATCGGCGGATACGCCGAACAGGTCGCGGTGGCGCCGGACTCGCTGCAGCCGGTACCCGATGGCATCGACGATGCCACCGCGGTCTGCCTGCTCGGCAACTACACCACGATGTTCTTCGCACTGACCCGTCGCGGCGCGCTGCAGGCCGGGGAGACGGTGCTGGTGCTCGGGTCCGGTGGCGGCATCGGCGTGGCCAGCATCCAGTTGGCCAAGGCACTCGGGGCCAAGGTGGTTGCGATGGTGCACCGTCCCGACGCGATGGATTTCGTGGCCGGACTCGGCGCCGATGTCGTGCTCCCGCTGGCCGACGGATGGCGCCAGGCGGTGCTCGATGCCACCGGTGGCCGCGGTGTCGACATGGTCGTCGACCCCGTGGGCGGCGACGCGTTCGATGATGCGGTGCGGGTGCTGGCGCCCGAGGGGCGGCTGCTGGTCATCGGATTTGCCGCGGGCGGCATCCCCACCGTCAAGGTTAACCGGTTGTTGCTGCGCAATATCAGCGTCGTCGGCGTCGGCTGGGGCGAGTTCGCCAGGGTGACCCCCGGGGCCGGTGCGGAGATGGCGGCCGGTCTTTCCAAATTGGTCGAGGAGGGGTTGCGCCCGCCGGCGCCGGTGCGGTACCCGCTGTCGGAGGGGGCTGCGGCGCTACAGGCGTTGGCGGACGGCAAGATTCACGGCAAGCTCGTCCTGGAACCGTAGTGCACGGCCTGCGCGCACTGGCGTTCGACGTCTTCGGCACGGTGGTGGACTGGCGTTCCAGCATCATCGCCGAGCTGCAATCCTTCGGAGCCCGAAATGGGCTGCAACGGGATTGGGCGTCGTTCGCCGATGCGTGGCGGGCCGGCTATGCCCCGGCGATGGATCGAGTGCGTCGCGGCGAGTTGCCGTGGACCCGCATCGACGATCTGCACCGCACGATCCTCGTCGATCTGCTCGGTGGCGCCGCGGTGGCCGAGGCCGATATCGACGAGCTGAACAGGGCCTGGCATCGGCTGGTCCCATGGCCGGACTCGGTGGCGGGATTGCAACGCCTCAAACAGCGGTTCGTGATCACCACGCTGTCGAATGGCAACGTCTCGCTGCTGACGAACATGGCCAAGAGCGCCGGGTTGCCATGGGATTGCGTCATTTCCGCCGAGCTGTTCGGCCACTACAAGCCCGATCCCGAGGCGTATCTCGGCTGTGCACGGCTGCTCGATGTGGCGCCGCACGAGCTGATGCTGGTGGCCTGTCATCCCAGTGACCTGCGCGCGGCACGAGACAGTGGCCTGCGCACCGGTTACGTCAGGCGACCGCTCGAACAGGGGCCCGGCGGCCCGTTGCCCGAGGTCGAGGATGGCGAATTCGACGTCATTGCGCACGATTTCATCGACCTCGCGCGCCGGTTGGGTGCCTGAACATGGGGACGCTCGGCATCGTGGCCGTCGCATTGGTGATCGCCGTCGGCCTGGTCGGCATCATCGTGCCGATCCTGCCGGGCGGGTTGCTGGTCATCGGTGCGATCGGTGTGTGGGCCTATGTCGAGGGCACGACGACCTCGTGGGTGACCTTCGGCATCGCCGCGACACTGTTCGTGGTGTCCGAGATCGTCAAGTACACCTGGCCGGTGCAGCGCATGCGACGGGCCCAGGTGCGTACCTCGGTGCTGGTCGTCGGAGGGCTCGCCGGCATCGTGGGTTTCTTCGTCATCCCGGTGATCGGACTGCTGATCGGATTCGTGCTCGGGGTGTATCTCGCGGAGCTGGCGACCCGCCGCGACCCGACCCGCGCGTGGGCCTCGACGGTGCACGCGCTCAAGGGTGTCGCGCTCTCTGTGGGTGTAGAGCTCACCGGCGCGCTGCTCGCGACGGTTGCCTGGGTGGTCGGAGTGCTGGTCAGTTAGTCAGCCGAGACCGCAACCGGGTCAGCTCGTCATCGGTGATTCCCGCGGACTGCAGGAAGCCCGATACCGATCCGTAGCGTTCGTCGCGGACCCGATGCGCGGCCTCGAGGTACTCCTCGCGCACCCCGAGCACCGCGTCGGTGAGCCGCGCCTCGATGAAGGCCGACGCAGCCGGGTCCTCGCCGGCGCGGGCCTTCACCGATTCCATGATGCTGTCCCGCAACTGGTCGATCGCCTCATTGCTGCGCAGGAAGTCGATCATGATCGCCTCACGCGGTACGCCGACTGCCTCCAGCACCGTGGCCACCGTGAAGCCGGTGCGGTCTTTACCGGCGAAGCAGTGCGCGATGACGGGGCGACCGTCGGCCAGCATCGAGATGACCTGCCGGACCGCCACCTGCGCACCGGTCAGGGCGGGAAACTCCTCGTACACCTCGGTCATATAGCGCTTGGCCGCCTCGGCGACGTCCTCCCCCTCGGGGGATTCGGACATCACCCGCTGGAATGTCGCCTCATGCGGGGCATCCTGGGCGGAGTCATCCTCGAAGTGGAACGGCAGGTGATGCAGCGCCACGTCGGCGGGCACCTGACCGGCGCCGCGCCGCTCGAGCTCACGGCGTGACCGCAGATCGGCGACATCGTTGATGCCGAGCGCCAGCAGGGTGGACCGGCCCTCGTCGGTGAGCTTGCTCAACTCACTGGACCGGAACAGCAGTCCCGGCCGAATGCCGGCGGACTCGGCTACATCGCGAAAGTTCCAGGCTCCAGTCAGTTCCACGATCTCTACTGTGTCACAGCGTGTTCGAGGGGCGGCAGGCCGCCGCCGCGAACGCCGACTTCTCCTTGCCGAGTTCGGCGCGTGCGATCGTCCGCATGTGCACCTCGTCGGGGCCGTCGAAAAGTCGCATCGCGCGGTGCCAGCCGTAGAGGCGGGCCAGCGGGAAATCATCGGATACCCCGGCGCCGCCATGCACCTGGATGGCGCGGTCGAGCACGTCGCAGGCGACCTGCGGCGCCACCGACTTGATCTGGGAAACCAACACGTGGGCGGCTTTGTTGCCCTCCTTGTCGATCGTCCAGGCGGCCTTCTCGCACAGCAGCCTGGCCTGGTCGATCTCGTTGCGGGACTTGGCGATGGACTCACGCACGACACCCTGCTCGGCGAGCGGCTTGCCGAACGCGATGCGCGTCTGCACGCGGTCGATCATCAGCGCCAATGCACGTTCGGCCGCGCCGAGGGCGCGCATGCAGTGGTGGATGCGGCCCGGGCCCAGCCGCGCCTGGGCGATGGCGAACCCGCTGCCTTCCTCGTGCAGCAGGTTTTCCGCGGGAACCCGGACATTGTCGAACACGATCTCGCAGTGCCCATGCTGGTCCTGCCAACCGAAGACCGGCAACGAGCGAAGGATGGTGATTCCAGGGGTGTCGATGGGCACCAGGATCATCGACTGCTGCTGGTGTGCAGCCGCATCGGGATTGGTGCGGCCCATGGTGATGAGCAGCTTGCAGCGCGGGTCCGAGGCCCCGGTGATCCACCACTTCCGGCCGTTGATGACGTAATCGCCGCCGTCGCGCAGGATGGTGGTCTCGATGTTGCGGGCATCGCTGGAGGCGACGGCAGGCTCGGTCATCGCGAACGCAGACCGGATCTCGCCATTGAGCAGGGGCTCGAGCCACTGCGTGCGCTGCGCCTCGTTGGCGAACAGGTGCAGGGTCTCCATGTTCCCGGTGTCCGGTGCGGCGCAGTTGAGCACCTCGGGGGCGATCTCCATGCTCCAGCCGGAGAGCTCGGCGAGCGGGGAGTACTCAAGATTGGTCAGCCCGGACTCCGAGGGCAGGAACAGGTTCCACAGACCCGCGGCCTTGGCCTCGGTCTTGAGCTCTTCGACCACCGGCGGCACGGTGTGGTCCTTGGGACCCTTCTCCGCGCGGTAGGCGTGGTAGGACTCCTCGGCGGGGAAGACATTCTCGACCATGAAGTCGGAGAGGCGCTTGTGGTAATCAGCTGCTTTTGCCGACATCGCGAAGTCCATGCCGCCACGATATGCCACCTGGTTAGATAAGTGAACGCGCGGGTCCCCATCGACGGGCTGATGTCACGGCGCGAGGCGAGCATCGACGACGTCGCCATCACAGCGGGGCAGCGGCGCCTTCTCGGTCCCCGCCCGGACGCCGAGCACGGCACGGATTCTCCAGTGTGGTGACGGCGAGCGCCCCGGCAAGCAGGGCCAAGCCGATGACCGATCCGGCCACGGCGGTCCAACCGGCGGCGTCGAACGCCACACCGCCCAACCAGCCCAGCGCACTGGATCCCGCGTAGTAGAACAGGTTGTAGAGAGCCGATGCCTGTGCCTTGGCCGTTCCGGCACGGGCGCCCACCCACCCCGAGGCGACGGCGTGCGCACCGAAGAAGCCCGCCGTGGCAATCAGCAGTCCGGTCAGCACCACGACGAGTTCGGTGCTGATGGTCAGCGCGGTGCCGATGATCATGGTGGTGATCGAGGCCAGCAGGACCGGTTTGCGCCCGAATCGGCTTGCCTCGGCACCCGCGCGCGCCGACGCCCAGGTGCCGGCCAGATAAGCCAGGAAGACCAGGCTGACGACGGTCTGGGGTAGGTCGAACGGTGCGGCGGCCAGTCGGAAGCCCAAGAAGTTGTAGAGCGCGACGAATCCACCCATCAACAGGAAGCCCTGGCCGTAGAGGACGAGTTGCTGCGGTGAGCGCAGGTTTTCGGCCAGCCGCGTACCGAGCCCCTTGATGCGGGCCGGCCGGAAACCACGCGCCCGCGGGGCGAGCTTGACGAACGCCATTGCCGATAGCGCGCACAGCACCGCAACGGTGACGACCCCGATGCGCCAGCCGGCGAACTCGGCGACGGGGCCGGTGACCAGCCGGCCGGTGAGGCCGCCGATGGTGCTGCCGGCCACGTAACTTCCCGCTGCCCGCGCGGCATGGCCGGGATCGATCTCCTCGGACAGGTAGGCGATGGCGATCGCCGGTACCCCACCGAGCATGAGCCCCTCCAGGAAGCGGCCGGTGAGCAGGAGGTCCGAGGTGGGAGCGAGCGGGACGAGCAGGCCGAGAAGCGTTGCCGCCGTGATCGAAACGGTCATCGCCTGAACCCGACCGATCCGGTCGGCGACCGCCGCCCACGGGATGACGCCGACGGCGAGTCCGACTGTTGCTGCCGAGACGAGCAATGCAGCGTGCGCGGCGCCGGTGCCCAGGTCGGCAGCGATCATGGGCAGCACGGCCTGCGGTGAATACAACTGCGCGAATGTCGCGACACCGCCGAAGAACAGCGCGGCCAACAGCCGTCGGTACTCCTTGGAGCCACGCTGATGACCCGGCCAGTCGGTGGGGCTCAGCGTCGTCGTCACTCAGGCGAGACTAGGAGGATCCTCGCAATGTGTCTAATGTATGAACTTCTGTCAGATCATGCAGATTATGCATGATGAACTCGGCCAGCCTGGCAGCAGCAGGCGGTAGTTCACCATCCGGCCGCCAAGTCAGACCCAGTTGACGTTTGGCAGTGGGTTCGGACAGTGGGATGTAGGCGGCTGCACTGTCCATGCGATCGGGGTGTGGAACCGGGACGACCGCGACGCCGAATCCGGCGGCCACCAGGCCCTCGACCGTGGGAATCTCCATGGCTTCGAAGACGATCGTCGGCGCGATCCCGGCCGCGACGCAGAGCTCATCGGTCAACTGGCGCAGGCCGAATCCCGGCTGTAGCGCAACGAAGGGTTCGTCGCCGGCGTCGGCAAGTCGTAGACGGCTGCGCCCGGCGAACCGGTGATCGCGGGGTACGGCCAGGCACAGGCGCTCACCGTAGAGCACCCGCCACGGAAAGCCCGCAGGCCGCGGTGAGGTAATGGCAAGGTCGACGTGCCCCTTGTCGAGCCGATCGAGGATGTCGAGCGTGGCACCCTGGAACAGTTCGAACTGCACGTTGGGGGCTTCGGCGCGGAACCGGCGCAGGAGGTCAGGGACGAATCCGCCGGCCTGTGAGTGTAGGAACGCGAGTCGCACGGTACCGGTGTCGGGATCCCGCAGGGCGGCGATACGCTCTGTGGCGCTGGTGATTTCGGCAATGCTGCGGCGCGCGTGATCGAGCAGGATGGCGCCGTAGGTGTTGAGTCGGAGGCGACGGTTCACACGGTCGAACAATGGTGCGCCGATGCGCGCCTCCAGGCGAGCGAGGGCCCGGGAAAGGGTCGGTTGGCTGATGCCCAATTCGGCCGCGGCATCGGTGACGTGCTCGGTCTCGGCGAGCGTCACGAACCAGTGCAGTTCGTCGAGATCCATGGCTGGAGTGTAGAGGCGTTTGCGCGGTGGCCGATGCCGTGGTGCGGACCCCTTGCGCGAGTTCTTCGTTCGGCGTAGTGTCGAACACAAGTTCGAATGCGCCGTGGTTCCCGATCCTGGGATTTGGTGAGCCGCAGACCGCGACTTCGGTCGCCGCGAGGTTCGACGGT
>NZ_AOHQ01000129.1:0-19567 GCF_000416385.1 Mycobacterium sp. VKM Ac-1816D | reverse complement strand
CGATGATCTACCTGTGCCTCGGCGGGCTCCACATCAAGCTCCCCACGAAAACCTGAGGAGTAGCATGTATGTGCGATGGGCATTCGGGGTGCATGAGCGAGCACACCACATCAGCACCACAGGAAAACGCCGAAAAGGACACCTCGGAATGGGTCACCGGGGACGAGCCGATGACCGGCCCACAGCGCAGCTATCTGCACACCCTGGCCCAGGAGGCGGGAGCCGAGGTTCCCGACGACGTCACCAAAGCCCAGGCATCGGACCTCATAGAAGAGTTGCAGGCCAAGACCGGGCGTGGATGACAGCGACCAGGACGAATGTGCTCCACCACCGAATGGTGGTGGAGCACATTCGTCTTGGCGTCTCAGGACGACGCGACCTCGGTGGCCAGCCGGGACAATGTGTCATCGAGCTGCCCCTGCGTGACCAGCGGGAACTTCACCTTCTCCAGTAGCTTCTTGTCCGTCACCTTCGACCAGTCATAGGTGTGGCGCACCAACGTGTCGTTCGGCCCCTGAGATTCCAGTTCCCACAACCATTCCCAGCCGGGAGGCTCGGTACCGGCCGGTGCGGTCTGCCAGGCGAGCAGCTTGTCCTTGGCATAACCGGTGACGTGGTTGTCGGTCTGGTATTCCCCGCCCATGTGATCACCCTGCATGTTCATCGTGAACACCTCGCCCACCTTCTGAATCCGGTCGGCGTGATCCACGCTGCGCACGAATCCGGAGCCGTCGAGAGCGGGGTGACGGTGCGGATTTGACAGCACATCGAAGACCGCCGCCACCGGTGCGGCGATGGTTCGTTCCACAGTGACTTTCTCGTTGTCGGTCATAGGTTCACACTGCCCAAACTCGCACGATCGGAAACTACGGATGGCTTCGTCGGTGCAGATGCCGAACGATCACCGCCGTTGCGCGTGTTCGGCACGGGCGAGTTGTACTGTGCTGGCCATGCGCACACCCAGAAACCCCGACGGTGATGCACCGCTGTGGAAGCGGATGGCGTTCGAACTCAAATGCGCCGTCAAACGCCAGATCGCGCCGAAAGGGGTGCCCGTCACTCCACCCGACGAGCCCTATCTGATCGTCGCGATCCTCGGCCAGTCGAACGCCTACGGAATGGGTCTACCGCTGGACCCCGACGGCGCCGACCGGCCTCACCCCCGCGTGCACCAATGGGCCAACAGCGGCCCGTCGAAGAACACCGTCGTGCTCGGCGCCGACCCGCTGTTCCACGAAACTCCGGCTCGGCGAGTCGGTTTCGGAGTCACCTTCGGCAAGGCTCTCGCGGACGCGACCAACAGGGCCGTCCTGCTGGTGCCGTGTGCCCGCGGAGACACGTCATTTCACCCGAAGAACGGCTACACCTGGGACATCGCAGACACCACCACCCGCCGCAATCTGTACCGCGAAGCGGTGCGTTCCATCGACTCCGCGCTGGCTCACCGGCCCGGCAGCACGGTCGCGGCCGTGCTCTGGCACCAGGGTGAATCCGATGTGCCCCTCATGTCTGCGCCGGAGTACCAGCGACATCTGGACGCGCTGTTCGACGATCTCCGCGCCCGGTACGGCAAGGACACCCCCATCATTCTCGGCGGCATGGTCCCCGAGGAAATGGAACGCAGCGGCAAGGACTATCCGCCCATCGACGCCGTGCACCGTGACACGCCCAATCGCCGACACCGCGCGGCCTTTGTGCCGGGCAATCGCGGAATGTTCAACAGCGATGTCGACCGGCACTACAACGCCGCGGGAATCCGCGCAATGGGCCACGACATGTGGCTGGCCTATCAGCGCATCGCGGCCGACGATCTGGCCGAGTACCGCCGCTGAGTCACGGCGGCCTCGGCACCTGAGGGTAGGAAACCTACGGCGAGTCAGTCCAGATCGAACCGGTCGTTGTTCATGACCTTGACCCACGCCGTCACGAAGTCCTCGACGAACTTCGTCTGGTTGTCCTGCTGGGCGTACACCTCGGCGATCGCCCGCAGCACGGAGTTGGAGCCGAAGACCAGATCATTGGCGGTCGCCGTCCACTTCACCTCGCCGGTGGCGCGGTCGTATCCGGTGTAGACATTCTCGGCCGACTCCGAACCCTTCCACTCGGTTCCCATGTCGAGCAGGTTGACGAAGAAGTCCGTCGTCAGTGCACCCGGCCGGCTGGTGAACACACCGTGCTTGGTCCCGCCGTGATTCGCACCGATGGTCCGCAGTCCACCGATCAGCGCGGTCATCTCCGGAGCGGTCAGGTCCAGGAAATACGCCTTGTCCACCAGCAACTGCTCCAGCGCCGCCTTCTCACCGGGCCGGACGAAATTGCGGAAGCCGTCGGCTTGAGGTTCCAGCACCGCAAAGGACTCCACATCGGTGTTCTCCTGGGTGGCATCGGTGCGACCGGGCGCGAAATGCACCGTGACGTCGAATCCGCCGTCCTTTGCCGCCTTCTCGATGGCCGCCGATCCGGCCAGCACGATGAGATCGGCCAGCGAGATCTTCTTGCCGCCCTCTGCCGAGCCGTTGAAGTCCTGCTGAATCTTCTCCAGCACCGGCAATACCTTGTCCAGCTCGGAGGGCTCGTTTGCTTCCCAGTTGCGTTGCGGCTCAAGCCGAATACGTGCACCGTTGGCACCACCGCGCTTATCGGTACCGCGGAAACTCGAGGCGGCACCCCACGCGGTCTTCACCAGTTGAGGCACCGACAGCCCGGATTCGAGCACCTTGCCCTTCAAGTTCGCGATATCGGACTCGTCGACCAACGGATGGTCGGCTGCGGGCACCGGGTCCTGCCACAGCTGCGGCTCGGGAATCCACGGACCGAGATAGCGGCTCACGGGGCCCATATCGCGGTGCAGCAGTTTGTACCACGCCTTGGCGAAAGCTGCGTTCATCTCCTCTGGGTGATCCAGCCAACGCCGGGTGATCTGGCCGTAGATGGGGTCGACCCGCATGGACACATCGGTGACCAGCATCGTGGGTTTGCGGGGCGGCCCGCCGAACGGGTCGGGAATGGTGGCCTCGGCGTCCTTGGCCTCGAACTGCCAGGCGCCCGCGGGGCTCTTGGTCAGCTGCCATTCGTTGCCATACAGGATCTCCAGATAACCGTTGCTCCATCGGGTGGGGGTCGCCGTCCAGACCACCTCGAGCCCGCTGGTCACCGTGTCGTTGGCGTTGCCGGAACCGAAAGGACACTTCCAGCCGAGCCCCTGCTGCTCGATGGGCGCACCCTCGGGCTCGGGGCCGACGTTGACGTCGGCGGCACCGTGCGTTTTGCCGAGCGTGTGACCGCCGACGATCAGCGCCGCGGTCTCCTCGTCGTTCATGGCCATTCGACCGAATGTCTCCCGGATGTCGTGGGCCGCGGCCAGCGGATCGGGCTTCCCCTCCGGACCTTCGGGATTGACGTAGATGAGGCCCATCGTGGTGGCACCGAACGGCGCGGCCAGGTTGCGATCGCCGTCGCTGCTGCCGTCGTAACGTTTGTCGGTGCCCAGCCAGGTGTCCTCCTGACCGTAGAGCACCTCCTCAGGCTCCCAGATGTCCTCACGGCCGAACCCGAAGCCGAACGTCTCGAAACCCGCCGATTCAAGCGCGACGTTGCCTGCGTAGACGATCAGATCGGCCCAGGACAGCGCGTTGCCGTACTTCTGCTTGATCGGCCACAGCAGCCGCCGCGCCTTGTCCAGGTTGGCATTGTCGGGCCAGCTGTTCAGCGGCGCGAAGCGCTGGGCGCCCTGACCACCGCCGCCGCGGCCGTCGTAGATGCGGTAGGTGCCCGCCGCGTGCCAGCTCATCCTGATGAACAGCCCCGCGTAGCTCCCATAGTCAGCGGGCCACCAGTCCTGGGATGAGGTCATCAACGCCAACATGTCGGCCCGCAACGCCTCGAGGTCGAGCTTGGCGAAGGCCTCGCTGTAGGAGAAATCGGCGCCGAGAGCATTGCCTTTGGGGTTCTGCTTGTGCAGTACCGAGACATCGACCTGTCCCGGCCACCAATCCTGGTTGGTCAGCGGCGCATGCGATTTCGGCTTCGGCGAGTCGATGACGGGATTCTCGGACTCACTGCCGCTGTGAGTCTTGGTATCGGAATGCGGAGGCCGGGCATCAGAGGTGTCGGACATGGACTCGCCTTTCGTCGGGTTTCGTGCGGGCTGCACAACGTCGTCGCGTCGATCAGGAAGATCGCTTTCGTACACACTCGGGGCACAGACCCCAGTAGATGACTTCGGCCTCGTCGATCTCGAACCCGAGATCATCGGAGGCCGAGAGGCATGCCGCCTCGCCGACCGCACAGTCGACGTCGGCGATGGTCCCGCAGGACCGGCAGACCAGATGATGATGGTTGTCGCCGACCCGCGACTCATAACGGGCGGTGGCGCCCGCAGGTTGGATTCGGCGCACCATCCCCACGGTGGTCAGCGCACCGAGGGCGTCATAGACGGTCTGCCGGGAGACATCGGAAAGAACCCGACGGGCAGCAACGAAAATCGTATCCGTATCCGCGTGCGGATTCTCCTGGACAGCGTCCATGACCACCAGCCGGGGCCGCGTGACGCGAAGTCCGGCCGCTCGCAGAATTGTCGCGCATTCTCCAGCGTCAGCCATCACGTTTCAGTGTGACCCCTTATGTGGACGCAATCAAGAAATCGGCGAAAAACGTTGTGGTTCTGGAAGAGACATGCTTTTAGTCAAGACACTGAGCGAACACACAGATCCGGGCGGCGATCGTCGATATGATGAACGCCGCCCGGAGTCATTCTAGTAAACCGCTGTCCGATAACGGTTTTCGTCGGTGTGTTGGTAAGTGCCCCTGCGGATCGGGCGGATTGTCCGCGGAGCGCCCGGTAGCCGCATCGCGAACATGGTCGAGGGTGGCGGTCACCATGCCTACCGTTTTGAGGATGCCGGCGCTCGGCGGCGTGCCGGGATGAGGCCCCTCGTCGATCCGGTCGCTCAGCTCGTCGCCGCGTGTTGCTCGTGGGTGAACGGCTTGTCACCCTCGACCGCGGGTTGACCATCGGGATTGCGCTCGGCCCCGGTATTGGCGCGCAACGATGTCCCCAGCCACTGCCGCTCGGGGTCCTCGACGTAATCCCACTCGATTCCCTCGGGCCACGGGCCCTGACCTTCGTTCCACGGTCCGCGCACGGATCCGTCACCGTTGCTCATGTTGAAGGCGACGTTCTGGAACCGTGGATCGCCCGGCAATTGTCCGGGCGGGAAGTTCACCGGCAGCTCGTTGAGCGCAGCGGTGAACTGCTGGTAGTGCGCGATCTCCCGAGTCATCAAGAACGTCAAGGTGTCTTGGACGCCGGGATCATCGGTGAACTGCTTGAGGTACTCGTAGACGACCTTGGCCCTGGACTCGGCGGCGAGGTTGTTGCGTAGGTCCACCGTGGGATCACCGTTGGCGTCGACGAACGCCCCGGTCCAGTTGTTACCCGCGGAGTCCTTCACACCGGGACCGCCACCGCTGAGGACGAGGAACATCGGATTCACGGCGACCTGGTGGATGGCCTGCTCCTTGCCGGTCTTGCTGGCCACTGCCGGCATCCAATCGCAGCGCTCGTGGGCGACCTTCAGATTGTCGTTGAGGCCGTCGAGCAACATGGTGATCGTGGTACCGACTATCTCGAGGTGACTGAGTTCCTCGGTCGCGATATCCATGAACAGGTCGTACATCTTCGGGTTCTTCTCGCGCAGGACGAACGCCTGGGTGAAGTACTGCAATGCTGCGGTGAGTTCACCGTTGGCGCCGCCGAACTGCTCCATCAGCAACGACGCGAATCGCGGATCGGGCTCGCTGACCCTGACTTCGAACTGCAGATCTTTGTTGTGAGTGAACATATCGCCTCCCGGCACGGTTGACCGTGATCCGCGACCGGGCACTCGGTCGCGGACATCACTGGCTGTATGGCCACAGATCCAACTGGGCTGTAGATCGCGGTAGCCGGGTGTACCCGAGGCCGGGAGGCCTAAACACCGACGCGACAGCATCATGCACATGCATCCAAAGCCGTTGTCCGCCAGCTACTTGACCGCTTTGCGAATAAGGCATGCCGACGAATACTCTGGTCCACGTGGAGTCTTGGCACGCCGGTAGGCTCAGTACCCGACAGGCCGAACAGGTCGAAAGCTGGTTGTCCGAACCGCGCGTGATCGCCGATATGAGTTGGGACCAGCACAGCACCGTTGTACTCGACGTCCAAGCCTCTCATGCCCGGTTGGTGATCAAGGCCGCCGGACCCACCGACCATCACATCGTCCGGGAGATCGCGGCCTACCGAACCGTCGCCGATGCCCTGAGCCGAACCGGCCATGCTCCACGGCTGCGCTACCAGGACGACAACGCGAAATTGCTTGTCATCGATCACCTACCGGGCGAGCTCGCGCAGGGATCGGCAGCCGAGTTCGCTGCCGCGACGCACCATGCCGCAGGACAGCTCCTGCGCACCCTCCACGATGTGGGACACCGCGCCGACCCGGACTGGGAGACCGCCGAGGTCGCCAAATCGCTTGCCTGGCTGGACAAACCGCACCGCATAGCGCCCCGCACCGAATCGGCCCTACGGCAAATCCTGCGAGATCACCGCTGCCGACCGGTGACGGTGGTGCCCACGCACGGTGATTGGCAACCCAGAAACTGGTTGGTCGACTCCGGCACCGTCCGCGTCATCGACTTCGGTCGATTCGCCTGGCGACCGGCCGCCACCGACTTCTGCCGACTGGCCGCCCAACAGTGGCGCGCCGATTCCGCCCTGGAGTCCGCCTTCATCACCGGTTACGGGGCCGACCCCCGTGAGCCCGACCGCTGGCCCATACTGGCGTTGCAGCAAGCGATCGGGACTGCCGTTTGGGCCTACCAGGTCGGGGACAGCGATTTCGAGCGGCAAGGGCACCGCATGATCGACGACTCGCTGTCCGCGTTCTGAACCGGTCGCTCCAGCTAGCGCAACGCACCCAGATTCTGGACCGACTTGCGCACATCGGACGTCAACATCTTGGCGACCAGCGTCCCGATGGGCCCACTGAGCAGGCCGCCGGATAGCTCGGCCTGCAGGTGAAGAATGGATCCGGGGTCGTTATCGGAGACCTCCATGGTGAGGGTGATGTGCACCCCGCCGCGACCGGACCCGCGCATACCGATCAGCCGCGGCTCGTCGTAGTCGGTGACCTGCCAGTGGATCGTGTTGCGAAATCCCTTCACCTTGATCAGCGACGAGACCTGTGTTCCGACGTCGATCACCGCGGGTGGAGGACTGCGCCAGCCACCGAAAATGGTCAGCCATTCGTCGAAGCGCTGCAGGTCAGACGCTAGTTTCCAGGCCTGCTGTGGTGTCAGATCCGACGAGACCGACACATCTACTTTCGCCATTTCGACTCCGCATGGTTGGGGCTGTAGAACCCCCGGGTTACCCGATCTCCCGGTGCGCCACCACCGTGACCTGAGTCACACGTCCCGCTGTGCGTGCTCGTTTTCGTCGACATCCACCTGTTCTACATCCACCGGTTCTACGTCCACCGGTTCTACGTCGCCACGGCGCACTCGTACCCGGAAGCGCTTGGTGCCCCAGGTGTCCGAAACGGTGAAATGAACCCGCTTCGGATTGCCGAACACCGTGGTGGATGCCACCGTGCCTATCGTCCCCTCCGGTACGACAGGCACGTCGATACCCTCCAGTCGGCGGCACGCCGCCACCGTGTCGCCCGCGCGAAAACCCGTCATGAGACTCCCCCCTCGACTGTGTATCCCCACGTACAGATTGGCCGCACTCGGCACCGGATGCAACCGATTAACGTTCCCCACGAGCATCATTGGCGTGCCGGCGCCCGTTTTCGACGCGATGGTTCGACCCATTGCGCGGACACCTACGCGTCACGGTCCGAACTGCCGCAGGTAGCGTGACCGGGGTGAACTTCACCCGTCTGCCCTCCGTTGTCACCATGGCGGCCTGCGCCGCTGCCGCTGCCGCTGCCATGACCCTGGCCGCCTGCGGTTCCGATACCGACGCGCCGGCGGCGAATTCGTCGACGGCCTCGGATGTGTTCAGCCCGCCGAGCGCTCCCGCAGTCCAGCCCACAGCAACATCCGAGGGCTGCCCGACCACGCCGGCGCCTGCCGGCGGTACCCCCGAGTGGACCCTGTCGGGCACCACAGGCAACGTGGCGGTCATCGGGTCGACCGATACTGCAGCGCCGTCGGTGACCGTCGACGGACCGTTCAGCGTGACCGAAACGCAGGTACAGACGCTCAAGCCCGGCGACGGTCCGGTTGTCGCTGAGAACGCCACGGTGCTGGTTTGCTACATGGGTGTCAACGGCCGCGACGGATCGGTCTTCGACAGCAGCTACAAGACGGGCGCTCCGGTGGACTTCCCGCTCGACGGCGTCGTCACCGGATTCCAGAAGGCCATCGCCGGCCAGAAGGTCGGATCGACGGTCGCGGTGGCGATGACTCCGGAGGATGGCTACCCCGAGGGCCAACCGGCAGCCGGCATTCAGAAGGGCGACACCCTGGTGTTCGCGATCAAGATCCTGGACGCGATGAGCTGACCCGGGCGGTCAGCGGGCGCGTCGAGCCAGCTTGGCAGGCTCCATGACATAGATCGTCTTGCCCTGCTGGCGGATCCACCCACGGTTGGCAAATTCCGACAGCGCCTTGTTGATGGTCTCGCGCGACGACCCGACCAGCTGCGCCAGCTCCAGTTGGGTGAGTTCGTGATCGACGCGTAGTCCGTCCCCGTCGGGGCGACCGAACCGCTTCGTCAGATCAAGCAGTTGTTTGGCCACCCGGCCCGGCACGTCGGTGAAGATCATGTCGCACAGATCGTCGTTCGTGCGCCGCAGCCGGCGGGCGAGCACCCGCAGCAGCTGCTCGGCGATCTGCGGACGTTCCGCGATCCAGGCGCCGAGCGCCTGCCGCGGCACCGCAGCCACCCGCACCTCGGTCAAGGTGGCCACGGTGGCGGTCCGCGGCCCAGGGTCGAACAGTGCCAACTCGCCGAACGTGTCTCCGGGACCCATCACCGCGATCAGACTCTCCCGGCCGTCGGCGGTACGCCTGCCGACCTTCACTTTGCCCTCGACGAGCACATACAACCGGTCTCCGGGCTCACCCTCGACGAAGATGGTGTGGTTGCGCGGAAAGCTCATCCACTCCAGCTCTTCGCTCAGGGTTTCCATCGCCTCGGCATCGACATCGGCGAAGATCGCGGTGCGGGCCAGAACCGCGTTCATCGGCGTGCACCCGCTGCCGATGCGCCGGGAACGCCTTTGCGTGCGGCCAGATGAGAATTACTGCAGGTCCGGGTCAATTCGTAGCTCCGAGCGGTCAGGTGCGGCGCGGCCCGGAACGTCTGGTCGACCCGCGAGGTGATGGCATGATCATATTCATGTTCCAGTGCACCCGCGCCAGCGCAATCGGGCGCCGCTTGATTCCGGTCACCGCATCGACCCTCGGCGTACTGGCCGCCGTTGCGCTGGCTCCCGGTGCGGCACCGCACGCGGCGGCGGCACCGGCCTGCGCCGATGTCGAGGTGGTCTTTGCCCGCGGCACCGACGAAGCGCCCGGTGCAGGCAGTGTCGGCACTGCCTTCGTCGATGCGCTGCGGGCACAGGTGACCGGGAAGACGGTGGACAGCTACGCGGTGAACTATCCGGCCAGCAACAACTGGCCCACCGTTGTCCTGGGCGTCAACGACGCGGCAGACCACATCCGGACGGTCGCTGCCGACTGCCCGGACACCAGCATTGTGCTCGGTGGTTACTCGCAGGGCGCGGCCGTCGCGCAATTGGTCACCGCCGACCCACCGGCCATCCCACCCAATTCGTTCGCACACGGAACCACCACGGAACTCAGCGCCGATATCGCCGAGCGCGTCGACGCGGTGCTGCTTTTCGGCAAGCCCAACGACCGGATGCTCTTCCTCATCGGCCAACCCAACGTACCGATCGGCACCAACTTCGTGTCGAAAACCCTTGACCTGTGCGCGATCAACGATGCGGTCTGTTCCGACGGCCTCGATCCGGTGGCCCACCAGACCTACATCGTCAACGGCATGGTGACCGAAGCCGCAACGTACGCCGCAGCACGCATCTGACCCGTTCATGGCCGCTTTCCCGGCGAGGTGGTGCTAGCAGGTATCGGTTATGCGCGCCCGCAGCAATGTGCGACGGGCGGTGATGCGGAATCCTTGAATCCACCACGACCCTCGCTCCCGAAGGACCGCCATGACTTCCGCACTGTTCGAACGTGTTCGATCACTCCGTGTTCACCATCTGGCCGGCACCGTCGTGTTGTTGTGGGCGGTGGCGATCAGTCCACTGGTGTCGGCACGGGCAGTTGCCGCCCCGCCGGCCTGTTCGGATGTCGAAATCGTCTTCGCGCGCGGCACTTTCGAGGCACCCGGCATCGGGGCGACCGGACAATCCTTCGTCAACGCCCTCACCCCGCTCCTCGGCGGTGCATCGGTTGATGTCTACCCGGTCGACTACCCGGCATCGCTGGATTTCCAGGCTGCGGCCAATGGCATCGCCGATGCCAGTAACCGCATTCAACACATAGCCAACAGTTGTCCGGCAACCAAGATCGTGCTCGGCGGCTACTCACAGGGTGCCGCGGTCGCCGGTTACACCACCTTCGATGCGGTGCCGGCCGGTCTTGCCCTCCCTCCCGGCTTGGCCGGACCGATGCCTCCGTCCGTGGCACCGCATGTGGCCGCCGTGGCATTGTTCGGCACACCCGACAACTGGTTTCTCAATCTGGTCGACCGCACTGCTCCACCGATCACGGTGGGTCCGCTCTACACAGCCAAGACCATTCAACTGTGTGCACCCGGTGATCCGGTGTGCGCGCCAGGCGGCCTCGACCGCGCCGCACACAGCGCATACAAGGACAATGGGATGGCCGTTCAGGCAGCGGATTTCGTCGCCGCTGCGCTGGCGAGAACACCGTCGTCGGACTGACGCCGCAGGGTGCTGCGTCCCGATTCTCGTTTGCTCGCCAGGGTGTCCGCTAGGAGCATCGCGGGTAGCATGCCGCGCATGGGGATTGGCCGAGAGCTCCGGGTGTGGACAGTTTGCGCGCTCGCGGCGTCGGCGCTGGCAACCGGCGGAGCACCGCACGCGGGGGCGGCAGCCTGTCCCGATGCCGAAGTCGTGTTCGCCCGCGGCAGCGATGAGCCACCTGGTCTCGGGAGCACCGGGCAGGCTTTCGTCGACGCGCTGCGCGCCCAGTCCCCCGGCAAGACAATCGACTCGTATGCCGTCAATTACCCGGCCACCGGTGATTTCGACAACCGCGCGGTCTTCCCGTCCACGATGTTCGACGGTGTCGCCGACGCCGGTGCCAGGATCCGGGCGACGGCAGCGAACTGCCCGAACACCCGGTTCATCCTCGGCGGCTACTCACAGGGCGCGGCGGTGGCGGCCTATGTCAGCAGCTCCGACATCCCGGCAGCGGTGACCGATCGCATCGCCGGCGTGGTGCTGTTCGGCAAACCATCGGCAGGGCTGCTGTCCCGGTATGGCGCCCCAGCGGCGAACATCGGATCGCAGTACGCCGGGCGGTCGCTGGATCTGTGTGCGCCCGGAGACAACATCTGTGACGGATCCTCGCCCGCATCGCTGCTCGGATCTCTGGTGCACGTCACCTATCCGGTCAACGGACTGGTCGCTGCTGCCGCTGCTGCTGCCGCGGGTCGGCTGGCCTGAGCCGATTCGGTTCGCCTGTCAGCGTGCGGGCGCTGTTTCGGTAGCAAATGGCAGGGGTACAGAGGGGCAAGTCGCCATCTGCCAGCAGGCGGGCACGGCGAATCACCGAAGGAGCGCCCGATGAGCCTTGGTCAATCCGCCCGATTTCTCGGCGCTGGAGTTTTGCTGACAGCCGGACTGGCGGTCGGAGCGGCACCCGTGGCGGCCGCGGAACCGGCCTGTCCCGATGTCGAGGTCGTCTTCGCCCGGGGGACGTCCGAAGCACCGGGTGTCGGTGGGACAGGTCAGGCGTTCGTCGACGCCCTGCGCGCCCAGACGCCGGGGAAGTCGGTCGCTGTCTATCCGGTCAACTACCCGGCAAGCAGCAACTTCACGGATCGAATTCCGTTTGCGCAGAACGTCGTCGATGGCGTGCGCGACGCTGGGTCACACATCCAGGCGACCGCAGCCTCCTGCCCCGACACCAAAACTGTGCTCGGTGGCTTCTCACAGGGTGCGGTGGTCGCGGGATACGTCACCGCCGATGCGGTACCGCAAGGAGTTCCGAGCGAGTACCTCTCCTACCTCCCGAGTCCGCTACCCGATGAGGTATCCGACCATGTAGCTGCGGTTGTGCTGTTGGGCAATCCGTCGCAGGCATTCCTCAACCAGTTCGGTGCGCCCATCGGAACCATCGGTCCGCGGTACGCACCGAAGACCATCGAGCTGTGCGCCCCGGGTGACACGATCTGCGACGGCACCCCCAGCGCCATGCCGTCCATGGCGCATGCCGTGTACGGCATCAACGGAATGACCAACGAGGCAGCTTCCTACGTTGCCGCGCGGGTCATGCCTGCAGCGTGACCGTTCGCTCAGCCCGATGATGCGATCATCGAGCGGTGGAATCCACGAGGATCGACCGGTGGCTGTGGGCGGTCCGGCTGACCAAGACCCGGCCCGACGCCGCGGCTGCCTGCCGGGGCGGGCACGTGCGGGTGAACGATCGCGTCGCCAAGCCGTCGACGCCGGTGGTGCCCGGAGATCGGGTGCAGGCTCGGCTGGGTGATCGTCAACGCGTCGTCGAGGTGGTCCGGGTGATACAGAAACGGGTGGGCGCCCCGGACGCCGCCACCTGCTATCTGGACCGTACCCCGCCGGCCCCGGCGATCGTCGAACCCGCCGTTGCGGTACGGGACCGCGGTGCGGGCAGGCCCACCAAGCGCGAGCGGCGGGAGCTGGAGAAATGGCGCTCGGGCCTGCGGTGAGCGCTACTGGTTGGCGATGATCATCGGTGGTGGCGGCGGCCCCACCGGCGCTGGGGGCGGCGGCGGTGCCGCCGGATGCGGCACTTCGGCGGGCGCAGCGCCTGGGGCACCGATGGGCAGCACATCCGCGGGCGGGGCGGGGTCGGAAAGCGACACGAACCCCGGTGGCAACGGCGGACCGCCCACTCCGGGCGCGCGCTCGAGAGCCGGGGTCGAGGACGCGGGATCGGTCAGCGACGTGTAGCCCGGCGGCAGCTTCGGTGCCGGGCCGGCCCCGGGTGGAGCGCCGCCGGGTGCGGCGCCCGGATCGGCCACGAGCGCCTCCATCGGGTTACCGGTCTGGAAGGCTCGCCAGAGATCTCTGATGTAACCACCGGCCCCGGGCGTCTGCCCTTGGCCGTAGACCGGATTGCTGATCTCGGGTACCGGCGGTGCGCCGGCCGGCGGCGGAGCTGGTGCGGCCACCGGCATCTCGCCGGGACCGAGAACCACGGGCTGTCCCGGCGGCACCGGCTGGCCGGGCGGGACCGGCGGGGGTTCGGCGCCGGCAAGGCCCGCCGTCGTCAGGGCCATTCCGGCCAGTGCACCCGCGACCGCGAGTCGCAGGGCCGACAGCCCTCGTTCGGTGATCACCGCTGTTCGTCCTCTCCGGTCATGCCTCGTCCGCGTCGTGATGTCGTCGGGCATGCCTGCGAGAAGGCTAGCGTCTCCAGGCTCAGGCGTCACACGATGCGCAAAGGTGCCGCCCGCCCTCATCGCGGTTCACGTGGATCCGGATCGCTGTTCTCGTCGGCCGGGTCGTCGGCTCGGTCCGTGGTTTCCGGCTCCAGGGCGACACTGCGCGCGCGTACGGCTTTGCCGCCCGAGGAGGCACCATCGGCCGGCTGTAACCGCACAACCCTGCCGACCGCGCGACGAAGACCCGGTGGTCCTTCGATCCGCACGAAGTCACCGACGCGGCCTGCTCGATAACGCAACGGTGACCCCAGCAGCTCGCCCATCACCACGCCGCTGCCGATGGCGAGAGCGATGGCGACCGCAGACAGTAGCTGTGCGATGCCGTCGATATAGCGCTCGTCCACCGCAAAGAAGAACACCGACCGGAAGACGGCCAGCCCCGGCAGCATGGGGGTGATACCTGCTGTGGCGATGACCAAGGCCGGCGCCTGGCGACGGATGGAAAGGACGGTCGCCAACAGGCCGACGCCGACCGAGGCGATGCCGGTGGCGAAGACGACACCGAACTGTGCGTGCCCGAGTCCGATCAGCACTGCCTGCGCGGTGCCTGCGGTTGCCCCGGCGGTCAGCACCGATCGCAGAGGCGCGTAGGACGCCAAAGTGAGGAACACGCCGGCCAGGGCCGCGCCCAGCACCGCGATCCCGACCTTCAGGGGGCCGCTTGGCACGATGATCGATTGTGTTGCGTCGATGTGCAATTCGATCTGTATGCCGGCAAGGTTGGCGATCTGCAGACCCGCGACGATGCCGGCCACAATCCCTGCGGTGAGGAACAGCGCATCCCCCAACCGGCCGACGGCGGTCACCATGTGTCCGGTCAGTGCGTCCTGAACGGAACCGACCAGGGTCATGCCGGACAAGAGCATCACGATCCCGGTGGCGACCAGCGCCGTCGGGTTCTGATCGGCGAACCGGTAGGCGGCCACCGCTACCAAGGTGGCGATGGCGGCGCCGACGGCATGCTGGAAGAAGAACGGGGTGCCCACGCGGTTCAGCAGCCGGCCGATCCGGTCGATGACCGCCGATGTGGCCGCCGCCAACAGGCAGATCTGCCAGGTGCCGCCGAGCAGCATCGCGATACCGAGAGCAAAACCTGACCAGCACGCGGTGGCCATCCACCGCGGATATGGATGCGGACGTTCACTGAGCTCGTCCATCGCGTCATGAGCTTGCTCGACGGTGACACCGCCCGCGGTGATCCGCCGGACCAGGTTGTCCAGTTCGGCGAGCCGCGTGTAGTCGGTCGCTCGGTGCCGGACCGCCCTGACGATGGTCAACGGCGGGCTGTCGGCGGTGGGCAGCGCCGAGACGATGATGGTCGAAAAGGTGATGTCGACGACGCAGTCGGTGAGTTGATATGCCTGGGCGACATCTTGGGCGGTAGCCACGATGTCGGCGGTTCCCGAGCCCGACGACAGCATGACCTCGGCCAGCCGGATCGTCAGGTCGAGGACCTTACGGGTGTGGACATCGCCGACCCTGTTGGTGCTGCGCCGCCGCTGGCCTGCAATCGGGGCCGGATCGCGACGCCCACGCAGTGCGCCGCGGAGACCGCGGCGCAGAAGACGGCTGTGCGCGGTGTCTTCCGGGTTATCGGGAGCCATTGTCGACACCATACTGACGTTGCCTGCCGCAGTGGAAACCCCGTACCGGCATCGTGCACACGAGATGGGATACCGGTAACGGCAAGGGGTTTCCGATCATTCGGTGCGGAACGCCAAAAGCCCCGCGGCCCGGTGATCGGGTACCGCGGGGCTTCTGTACGAAAGGGTCTAGATAACCGAGACCGCGACGGCCTGGGGGCCCTTGGCGCCCTGGGTGATGTCGAACTTCACGCGCTGGTTCTCTTCCAGGCTGCGGTATCCGCTGGACTGGATCTCGGAGTAGTGGACGAACACGTCCGCTGCGCCGTTGTCAGGAGCGATGAAGCCGAAGCCCTTTTCGCCGTTGAACCACTTGACGGTTCCTTCAGTCATGCTGTTTGTTCTCTCTTCTTCGAACTTTGGCTGCCGTCATGCAGCCAAGTATGGGGGTACGACCGCGAATGATCATTCGTGTCGCGGTCGAAACGGGGTGTGCGATCGCCGGCACAGGGCTGCAATGGGGTGGAACTGACACCCGGCCGCGGCTCGGCCGAACACAGACACGCCGCCTTACAGTTGCGACGTACCAACACAGCGTACCCAGTGGACGCCGACATCGCCTAATTTCCGACGATTATTCTGGCGCCCCTGTCGCGCCGGGGCGGTCCAGACGGTCCAGACGGTCCAGATTGTCACGAAACCTGCCCGCGGACAGAATCTGCGCACCAGCCCCGCGCGCTCGTCGGGCCAGCGTTGCGTCCGAGGTGATGACGACGATGTCGTGCGGATGCTCATCGGCGTCCAACAGGCGGATGATCTCGTCATCGGCGGAATCGGCCGCCGCCGCCGGGGCGCTCGTCACGGTGAGCACCGAGGAACAGATGGGAAGCGGCCGCTCCAATACAACGGTCACCTCGGCGCGCTCGCGTTCGGCGAAGATCTCCAGTCGCTGGACGAGCGCCGCCAACGCGGCCTGCCGATCGCGCCACCAACCATCGGGCCGGGCCCCGATGACGTTCATCGCATCGACGAGATAGCGCACCCGGGTGACGGTACGCCCAGCGCCTGCTCGGCGGCGCGACGAGCACGATTGATGACTTGACACCTGTCAAGTACGCTGACGGCATGCTTGTTCAGGACGTTCTGACGACCGTGCCGACCTCCACCGGCGAAGCGACCGCCCTCTTCGATGCCGCCCCGGCAGTCGAGCCGGACTTCATGTTCGGCACGTGGCAGGGCGCCGAGTTGCCGACCGCTCATCCCATGGATGGGCTCCTGGAAGCCAGCGGCTGGTGGGGTAAGCAGTTCATCGACGAGGAGAACGTGCACCCGTTGTTGTTCCCCAAGGACGGCGGCACCGCGCTGTGGGCGCTGAATCCGGTGCTGGCATTCGGCGGCCTCGGGCTGGCGACCAAGGTCCCCGCCGTTCGCAATCTCTCACTGGTGCAGCCCATCTCGGCGCTCCGCCCGGCACTGCGCACCAAATCGGCCAAGGCGCGGCTGCGCACCACCCGCTACCGCGGCGTCGACAGTGCGACGATGATCTACGACAACCTGCCGATCAACGACGTCTTCCGAAAGATCGACGAGGACACCGTTATCGGCGCCATGGACTACCGCGGCGGACGCCGGCCGTACTTCTTCGTGTTGCGCCGCAACAATGCGTTGTCGGTGCACTGATTGTCGGTGCACCGACACCTCGCGAGCAGACGGTTATGCCCCCGGAATCGGTTGATTCCGGGGGCATGAGCGTCTGCTCGCCGATGAGGCGGCGGGCCAGGTCAGGCGATGATGCGCACGAGATAGGGCGTCATGCCCGAGGTACGCACCGGCGACACGGTGACACCGGAATCCCCGGTCTCCAGCATCTGGCCGTTGCCGACGAACAACGCAACACTCTGGGTACCTTCTGGCCCGAAGAAGATCAGATCCCCCGGGAGCGCCTGCGCGGGCAGCACCTTCTGGCCGACCTTGTACATCTCCCCCGATGACCGCGGAAGCTTCACGCCGACGCCGGCGAAGGCGTAGACGATGATGCCGGAGGCGTCGAAACCCACGACGTTGGTGGCCGGTGCCGGCGCCGCCGGGGTCGCCGGCAAGCCCGGGACCGTCGCCGCGGCCGGCGGAGCCAGACCGGGGAAGTTCAGCCCTGGAACACCACCCGGGATGGGGTTGGCCACCGGATCGGCAGCGTCGGGAGGCGTCTCCCGCACGACGCCGAGGGTGGGGCCGTTGGCGTCGCCGCCGCCGTAGGCGAAAGGCACACCCCGCTGCGACAGTGCACGCGCGATCACGTAGTCCACGGCCTGTTGGTTACGTGCCGGACGCGTGTTGAAGGAATCGGCGGACGCGACGCCCGGACTCACTGCGAGCATCGCCAGACCGAGCACCAGGGCACAGAAGCTTCTCATCGCTAGTGTCTACTCATTTCCGGACGGCACATACGTCGGCGCCGAATTGACGCCCACTGGTGCTCAATCTAGGTGAGCTTTGCGGCTGGCGCCCAATCCAACTGCGGCACAACGGCAATGAGATATGCATCCGTGACCGGATGGTGATTCAGGACCCGATTTCGTGACGCAACCGGAACGCTTTCGATACCGGTCGGTGAGCCCGGACAGCAAGCGGCGCCAGCAGGCTCGGCCTGCCGGCGCCGTCAACGATGCTGTCTACTGCAGCGCAGCCAGGGCTGCGTCGTAATCCGGCTCCTGGGCGATCTCGGGGACCAGTTCGGTGTAGGCGACGTTACCGTCGGCACCCACGACGACCACCGCGCGACCGAGCAGGCCGGCCATCGGACCGTCGGTGATGGTGATGCCGTAGTCCTCGCCGAAGCTGTCCCGGAAGGCCGAGGCCGTCACGACGTTCTCGATGCCCTCGGCACCGCAGAAACGCTTCTGCGCGAACGGGAGGTCCTTGGACACATTGAGCACCGTGGCACCGGTGGCCGCGGCGCGCTCGTTGAAGGTGCGGACGCTGGTGGCGCACACCGGGGTGTCGACCGACGGGAAGATGTTGAGCACGACTGCCTTGCCGCTGAACTGGTCATTGCTGACCGGTCCCAGATCGGTGCCGGTCAGGCTGAACGCCGGTGCCGCGGAGCCGACGGCAGGCAGTTCACCGGCGGTGTTGATGGGGTTTCCCTTGAGCGTTATCTGTGCCATGGCGATCAGTCTGTCACAGTGATCCCGCCGGTTTCGTGGCAGCATCGACGGGGTGATCGACCTGCCCGAAGGGGTCCGCGCGATGGCCGCCCGCGGCCCCGAATGGCAACGCTGGATCGATGTTTTGCCGACCCGCACCGCGGCCGCTGTCCAGGACTGGAACCTCGCCATCGACGGAGCCGCGCAACACGGCTTCTGCTCGCTGGTGTTGCCGGTCCGAACCGCTGACGGAGTGCCGGCAATGCTCAAGATCGCGTTCCCCGACGACGAGTCCGAGCACGAGCATCTGGCGTTGCGCCGCTGGGGCGGTGTCGCGACAGTGCGGCTGCTCAGCGCCGACCCGCATCGGCGGGCTCTGTTGCTGGAACGGCTGAAGGAACAAAACCTCAACAGGGTGTGGGACATCGAGGCCTGCGAAATCGTGGCGGGACTGTACGGGCATCTGCATGTACCTGCCCTACCTCAGCTGAGTCCGCTGGTCGGATTCATCGAGAAATGGAACGCGGATTTGGCCGAACTGCCACGCAGCGCGGCGTTGCCGCACCGATTGGTGGAACAGGCGTTGAGCCTCGGCGCCGACCTGGTGCGCGACCCGGCCAGCGGCGGCACCCTGATCCACGGCGATCTGCACTACGAGAACGTGCTGGCCGCCGACCGCGAGCCCTGGCTGGTGATCGACCCCAAACCGATGAGCGGCGACCCGCACTACGAGCTGGCACCGATGCTGTCCAACCGATTCGACGAGTTGGAGGGTTACGTCCGCGAGGGCGTACGGCGGCGGTTCTACACGCTGGTCGATGCCGCCGGACTCGACGCCGACCGGGCCAGGGCCTGGGTGATCATCCGGATGATGCACGACGCAATGTGGGAGCTCACCGAGAACACCGTCCCCGATGGCCGCTACCTGACCATGTGCGTGGCCATCGCCAAGGCGGTGCAGGACTGACGCTCGGCCGGCCGATCTTGTCGGTGTGCCAAAGTAGAATCGCCCATATGTTCGAACGGTCGGGGCTGTCGGAGCTGAGCGATGAGGCGCTCATCGCCGAGGTCACCGATGCCACCCGTGCTGAGGCGGCCGCGGCGGCCCGGCGGCTGGCCGCGATCGCCGAAGTCACCGCACGGCACTGCGA